>CAZJDC010000023.1:0-9776 GCA_964544715.1 uncultured Rickettsia sp.
TAATACTATTCCTTCATTTATACAAACTCAACATAGTACTAATTTTGTTGTCAATCACACCACAACATGTACATTGTCTCGTACCACCACTCCAGAATATATAAATTATTATACTAATAATTCATCACTTTTTATCAAAGACATTAATAGTAACACTATAATACATCAGCACTTTTCTCGAGATATAAATCTGAATGTAAGTAATATGTTTGAATATAAATCAATATCTTTGTTATCATTAAGTAACATTATTAGTATTATAGCAAAATCGTTACAAGGTGTTTTGCCACAAGCGATAACATATACAACGATACATGATGATTCAAATATTGACTTAACATCTAATAAAGCATTTTTACATATAACAAATATAGTTAAAACATCACATAATAATAAATTATTATGTACTATAAATAATCAAGTTGTTTTAGAACAGTTTAGTGTAAAAGAAGATTTATTAAACACAAGCAATACATATAAGGTGCCTATATGGAAATTGTTAAGAAGGTCAGATGCACAAGAAATAGTACCTACCATATTAGATCAACATAGTAAGGATAAGATATTATCTTCTGCGTACCTATGTGGGCATCCAGAATTAATACCAGTATTAATTAAAAATGGTGCTAATGTTAATGCTAAAACTAATGATGGTCAAACACCATTACACTGTGCTGCTTTTCATGGAAACATAGAAGTAGTAATTTACCTAATAGAACATGGTGCTGATGTTAATGCTAAAACTGATGATGATCACACACCATTACATCTTGCTGTTTATGATGAAAACATAAAAGTAATAAGTGCACTAATAGAACATGGTGCTGATGTTAATGCTAAAACTGATAGTGGTGAAACAATATTACACTGTGCTGCTAAGTCTGGTAACTTAGATTTAGTATACTGGCTAATTCATAGTGGTGCTGATGTTAATGCTAAAACTGATAGAGGTGAAACAATATTACACTGTGCTGCTAAGTCTGGTAACTTAGATTTAGTATACTGGCTAATTCATAGTGGTGCTGATGTTAATGCTAAAACTGATAGAGGTGAAACAATATTACACTGTGCTGCTAAGTCTGGTAACTTAGATTTAGTATACTGGCTAATTCATAGTGGTGCTGATGTTAATGCTAAAACTGATAGAGGTGAAACAATATTACACTATGCTATTTGGAGTAATAATCTAGATTTAGTAGACTTGCTAATTTGCAGTGGTGCTGATGTTAATACTAAAAATGATGATGGTGAAACACCATTACATCGTGCTTTAGAGTACGATAATTATAAAATTATACTAATGTTTATATTACATACTAAAGATCTTGATACATATGATTATAGTATATTTCACGATGTTGAATGTACAATATTGAATAAATCAAATTTACTGGGGGAATTCTAATATTCGTTAGTCAAGCATCATCGAGCAAAAGAAACAAACAGCAAACGTAAGAAACTAGAGCAAAAATGAAGCAACTTGCGTTAAGAATATAGATGAAAGTAGTAGAGCTTACTACTTTCTAAAAGAATAGTTAGGATTTAGCTTTAAGAAACTGATTGAGCTCAGCAATAGAGAGTCCTGTAACTTTAGAGATGAAAGAAATATCAGAGCCGGCAGCAAGCATATTTTTAGCTACTTCCATAGTTCTTTTAGCTGCCCCAATCTGCATGCCTTGTTGCACTCCTTCTTCTTTCCAATGCTGAGCGAGACTAGTCATAAGTTTTTCTCCTTGCTGGTTATTTAAACGAGATTTTAATATTTTTTCTAGTTTTATTTTATCAGATTTTTCAATCTTAATCAATGTATAGGTTAATATCAGCTCTAGGTAATCAATACCAATATTGAGTTTGGCAAATTCAGGTAATAGATCAGCAACCTCATACCATCTTTTAAGTAAGTCTCTTTCATGAATATGTTTCATGAAGAACTGCAAAACCCCTGCCCAAGCTTTCTGCTTTAATTCGTCATCAGGAATGTCATGAACATTTACTACCTGATGGTCTTTAGTCCAAATATCTTGCATTAATTCTTTATGCTGGCATAGATCCCAAATATTCCTTGGAGCATTATATTTCTTTGTTCCATTGTAGAACACTAGTGGATATACAAAAGGCAAATGTTTAGATTTAGGATTAAGAGTTAAGTGCCTTGCTGCAATATCCGTCATATACTTAAAGAGCCTAAAAGCCATGAAGTGATCAGTAGTACTTTGGTGTTCTAAAAGAATCCAAAGATATCCGGTATTACCCTTAAACTTAGCAGAAAATATAATATCAGATATAGAGTGCTTTAGGTCTGCTTCAACAAAGCTTTCTTTTTCCATCTTAAGAGTATGAGAAGAGAACATAGCCTTAATCTCTTTTGGCAGGTGCATCTCAAAGAACTCCTTAGCGACTAACGGATTCTCTAGAGCCTTACGAATGAGTGCATCATGTCTTGGACGCTCGGAAGTCACATTATCGCTAGTGTCACTAGCATCATTGCTAGCAACGCCAGTATCGCTATTTGTATTTAAATCTGTTTGCTTAATGCTACTAATATCTTTTTCATTCATTCTGAAATATTAAACCCTGCATATTCTATGAAAAGGCAAATGTTCGTGTATCAAGTTCACTAAATGCCTAGCAGAACATGATAGTATCCAAAATCCAACAAAGACAGGTGTAACATAATTAGTAGGGGATATGAAATGCCTATCTAGATGGAAGTAGTTAATGATACAACAAAGTCCTAGAAAGAAGAAGAGAAAAACATTCATACTGTTTAAAATACTTGTGTGTTTCTCTAGAGAAACACACAAGGAATAATGCAATGTTGTAGCTATTGTGATTCTAATAGTAAAGAAGATTCCATGAATAGCTTTACTGACCAATTGCAGTATTGATTTAAAGATATTATGAACGTTTTGTTCTGGTAATATTTCTCTTAAATGCAACACGTTCTTTCCCATTAGGGAAGTGAATAACATTACTCATGATATACCTCTAATATTAACTTAATTATTATCCTTTTTCTTAGGCGATCTAGTTTTATTAGCAAGAGTTAAAAACTCTTTAATAATGATCAATAGCAGAAAATCTATCAAAGATATCAAATAACTCCTCTGTTCTTTTAGTTAGAAGAGAGGTTAATTGTATATTTAACTCTGCTTCAATCTTCCCAATACGTTGTTGTTTAACTTTTGCAAGGTTAGCAATCTTAGTACTAGTTGCGAGTGGTTTTGTAGCCATATTAAATATATTATATTACCCAATATATACAGTATATTGAAACTAGCAAAATAACTCTAGTAAAAAGAATAACACACGTGAATTATTTATAATAAAGTCAGCAAATAAGTTATTATTTCTTTTACAGATATAGAGGGGGAGTATGAGGGTGCATCAAGCCCCTCTCATATACTAGACTTTGGAAGGTAAAAAATTATCAGTTATAGTCAAGATATGGTAAGTGGATTAATATATTATTTAAGGGCTAATGTATTACAATCATTGTTGTATATCCAGTCTACTTATTTGATGAGAGTAGGCTATCAACAATGGCGACTATGAAATATTTTAGGAAAATTAATATAATTTAAAAGAATACCTTGAGAAACATTTAGAATTTATAAAAGTAATATATTCAAAATATTTTAAAATTAAGATATTAATAAATGCATTGTATAGCTTAATCCATTAAGATACTGACACTAAATTTAGGGAATGGCTTATTATATAACATATTAAACCTTACCAGCATGTGAGGACCTTAGTGAAATAAGCTATACGCAGCATTATTAAAAAAATATAAAGAGCGATAGTATATACCACAATTAATGATGAGAGCCTGCGGCAGCAAGGTAATATTGTTGCTTAGAGGACAAAAGACCCATATGGGTCTTTTTAGGACTGCAGCATAGCAATATACCCTCATTGACACTTCCAGATTAAAGAATATGTTGCTTCCGCACCTCCCTCAATGTGTACTCAATACACAGTAAAAAAGAAGGGAGTAGCAGGATACGACAAATATACTAAAAGTGATATCACGTTTAGTATATGATTGTCCGATTCTTTTCCAGTTTGCTCTTGGAAAAGAAACCGCCTGCAGCTGGCTCTCGTAAATTTTGTCAGAGACAAAAGAGTAGTAGCTAAAAACTTAGAAAGTAGAAAAGTGATAGAAGAGAAATTAAAAAAGCAGCAATTACCTTTGAGGCTAAATCAGTCGATTTATCAAAAATTAAAAGAGATTTCGTCTAAAAAACATAAATCTGTTAATCGATTAATCACAGAAGCTATAACGCAGAATTTAGAATCACATACACAGGATTGTAGTATTATTCCGGAAAAACGAAATAAGACAGAAAAGCTAATAGAATACAGAATAAGATTTACAGAATCAGAAGCAGAAAGATTGACAAAGTATGCTCAAGAGAATAGCTGGAGTGTACCAAAAGAAATACAATATCGAGTGATAGGGACGCTATCTAATAATGAAAAAATAAGTCCAAAAGAACTAGAAGCGATTAGAGGAATAAAAGTATCAATTAATGCACTGGGAAATAATATTAATCGTATTATTAGAGAGGATAGAGTAATGGATAAAACGGGCGTCGAAGCATGCACATTATTATCAAATAATATAGATAAAGTCAGAGGTTTAATAATGCAGATTTACGAGAAGAGTAGAGAAAGATTTTCATTAAAGAAAATTAAATAAGGTACTTAAATAGGTTAATAGTATGGGCGTACATGTAGAGGAAGAATGGCGGTATAAAAGGAAGTCAGAAAGAGCTAGTAAATCGGCATTTGCATATAAGATAAATCAAAAAAGAAAAGGTAATACAAAAAGCAACACACGAAATGAAAAAAATGGTAGTAGAGAAGTAATAATAAAGTTTACAAAAGGTGCTAAATCAAGGGCAGGTATTCGTAACGCAATACAGTATATTAGCAGAGATTATAAGCTAGAATTATATGATGCAGATGGGTTATACCAAAGAAGTAAGGAGGATATAGAAGATACTATTGTACGTATGCAGATGAATGCAAGCCTACCAAAGAAAGAAGGTATTGAATTAACAAAAAGTTTAATGTTTTCTCCTCCTAGAATAGCGGGTATTTCAAAAGAAGATGCTTTAGAATCTGTAAGAAAAACGCTCACATCAATGTACCCTGATAGTTATTTTGTCATGGGATATCATAAAGATACAGATAATGATCATATACATGTAGTGATGAACATGGATACAAGCGAAGGAAAGCGTTTACAAATTAAGGGAAAAGATTTTAAAGAAATGCGTATTAAATTTGCAGAGAATTTAATATCATATGGATATGATGTTAAGGCAACAATTAAACACAGAGATCCTCAAATAGAGCTGCAGGAGTTAGAAGATAAGAGAAATCGGAATATTTATGAAGTAGTGGATTTTGGACTTGGTCAATATTCTGAGCATAGCAAAACGAAGTCTGTTTATTTAGCGTATAGAACAAATACAGGAAAAGAAGTAAAGGTTTGGGGAGCGGAACTTGAGGCAGAATTGTCTAAAAATAAAGTAAATGTAGGTGATAAAATCAAATTATCGAAAATAGGAGAGGTTAAGATATCTGTGCCTGTTATCTACAAAGATGGAAAGATTTTGGATTGGAAAGAGACTCATAGGAATCAATGGAACATAGAAAATCTTAGCCATGCTATAGAACAAAAAATAGCATTATCGAATGAAAGTACCGAAGAATCTTTTACCAAAACTCAAGAGATTAAGTTAAATTCTAGAGAGAGAATAAAAGCTCATATTACAGCTAAAAAAGAATTCGATCATGAGAAAAATATGTTGCTAAATCTAGAATATAAACAAAAATATGAAGCAGAACAAAAGTTAAAAATTAAACAAAAACATACATTTAAATTTTAACATGGAAATTATTTTGAAATGGAAAATTCATGTAAAGCACTATTTTTGCGTCACAGCGAAAGTTCCTTAACTGAAGGCCTACATGTAGCATCAAAAAAAGCAATTAGCGAAATACCGATAATACTGTATTAATACAGTACCGCGTATATGTTTCAATAATATCATTTGATGTTAGTGTTGAAAGCACCATTATACATAATAATAATCCACAACCAATCAATGTAATCTTTTGAGCAATATTATGATTTTTAGTAATAATACTACTCATATAAATAATGCTACCATCTAGTGGAGGTATAGGTATTAAGTTAAAAAAGCATAGCATTAAGTTTATACTTATCATAGCGCTCAATATATCATTAAGATAGGGGACAGAATAGGCATGCAATTTGACAAAGATCAATAATGTTATTATAGCTAATAAAAAATTAGCTATAGGACCAGCTATGCCAACAAGTATCATATCTAATTTAGGTTTTTTGAAATACTCAGGATTATAGGGAACTGGTTTAGCAAATCCAAACATAGGCATATGAAGCATGTATAATGTTATTGGTAATAGTGTGCCTATTAGGGAAAGATGCTTTAATGGGTTTATAGATAATCTGCCCATATTTTTTGCTGTTGGGTCACCAAGGTAATAAGCAGTACGTGCATGGGCTATTTCGTGTATTACAAGTGAAAATACAAAAATAATAGCTTGAGCAAAAAAGTTTAAAATGGTCATAAAGTATAATATGCACTAGTTAGGTTATAGACGGTATTGCAAGCTCGCTTTTGCTCATAGCAATACCAAGTTGCTCTTTAGTTGGAAGCTTATTGCCTTGAGCATAGAGCTGAAGAGTAGGAGACAAGTTAATAAGCTTGTTCATAAAATAAGGATCATTAAAGTATAATGCCTTTTCACATTTGATTGGATTTTCGCCATTAAGTAGGACAATTTCTTCTTTGAAAGGCATTTGCTTTAATTCTTGTGGTAGCATCAAAGCACGCTTTGCTTGACTTGCTGACTCTCCGTGAGATGCTGCTCTTAATCCTTGGCTTCTACTTTCTGATACGCAGTGGGTAGTAATATAAGCTATTTCATTCGAAAAATATTCAGCATCATCTTGTTCATTTGGAGCAAAGCCAATTTTGCATGAATGGTTAGCAAGTAATGTTTTACGCCCTTGAGTGCCGTATATTTCGTTAAGTTGGGATACATTTTGAAAAATCGTCAGCAACTGCAATTTATAGCCTGCAATATAGCCTGCTGCTTCTTTAACGTAAGGAATTTTACCAATAGCTGGAAATTCATCTAATATCATTAGAAGATTATATTTTAAATCAGGCTTGAAGTCGGGATTTTCACTTAGGTTAATCTTAATAGCACAGTTAAAGAACAAATTTAAAATCAAAGATGCGATCTTGATATCTTTTGGTTCAACAGAAAGATAGATGCTCATTTTCTTACGTCTCATATCCTTGAAATCAAAATCATTGCTATTTGTTGCATTCTTAATAACTGGCAGAGCGAATAGTTTGAGTTGTTTTTCAAAGGTAGCAACGGTACTTGCTTTGCTTTCATCGCCCATGATAGAAAATGTTCTCATTCTATCAAGAGCATCTGTTACAATTTCAATTTCTAGTGAGGATAAGTTAGTAGATTCAAGCTCTTTCTGCAAAGTTGTGATTAATTCTTCTACAGAAATTTTTTTATAGAGATCGAAAATATTTCCAAGAGAAAAACTATTGGAAATATTATACTCTTTCAAAAATAACAGTTTTCTTTCAATTAAGAAGAATAGAGTTTTTGCCAGAGCAATAAAAATACTCTGAGCCACATTATTAAAATGTCCTTCTGCTCCACTTATTGCATCAGTTGGGAATAATATTTCTGCAATACCCATCAAATCAGTTGATCCCTCCCTATTATTCAAATCCACGTAAAATAGGGGATTAAACTTGTGAGTATTGAAAGAAAAAGGAGCAAACAAGAACACTTCTTGCTGTAATACTTCTTTACGGTACTTGCTAGTGATGTTGAAACACTCCTGCTTGATATCCAGAACTATTAAAGAATCTTGCCATTCTAGCAGGTTTGGAATTACAACAGATGCTCCTTTACCTGACCTCGTCCCTGCTCCAAGAGAGACAAAATCAGGTTTTAGATATTTAACTAATTTACCTTGATATTTACCTACTACTATGCCTTTGGTATTTTTTGGATCAATAGATACAGAATGTGAATTCTGAATATCTTTAAGAGATGCGAACTTAGCATCACCATATAACGAGACATCACCTTTTTTAAACATCAATGCGTAGCCAATAACAGGACACATTAGAGACACGCAAAAACCAATGCCAACAGATTTGTAGCCAGCAATCTTTACACGTGATGGTACTTCAGGACTGAATAATATCTCAAATATACGCCACCACTCGAAATGTTTGATTACTTTCATTACAGAGCCAGAATACCAGTAATAAGAAAGCAAACCTGCAATGCCAAATGTGGCAATTAGCATTACCACACCTAAAAAGATTAATTGAATTTTGTTGAATTTTGGCATAGCTATATTCATGTTAGTTTTTCCTTAACCCTAATTGATGTAAATCCTTGAAATATATATCGCTAATATATCTTTTGCCGTTTTTGCACTCTATATGACATATGATATCTATGCTCTGCAGTACCATTTTTTGCAAAATGTCATAGTCAAGATTATTGCACTCCTGATTTTGAAAACACCGCGTAATAATGCCTTCTATTGCTTCTTCAATGTTACCTGCATGCAAAGAGGTCATACTACCGCTATGACCTGATGCTACTACTTTCAAGAAATCCCAGCTTTCAGCTCCTCTGATTTCAGAAAGAAGGATGCGGTCAGGCTTCATCCGCAAACATGATTTAAGCAAAGAAGCGGAAGTAACAATAGAGTTTTGTTTTGATGCTGCATCGTAATATAGATGTACATAGTTTTTGTGTTTGCGAAATTTTACTTCTGCCGTATCTTCAATCGTAATGATCCGCAACTCTTGCGGTATATACTCAATTAAAGTTTTCATGAAACTAGTTTTACCTGAGCCTGTAGCTCCTGCAAAAACTATAGTTTTGCCTATTTCTACTGCTCGCTCAAAGAAACGTGGGAAGTTTTCGGTTTCTAGTAAAGCTATTAGCTCATTTTTAGCAAAGGAAGCCTGCGTGTCTGCTTTAGTATCTTCTGTAAATCTTCCACACAAATCAGAGAATTTCAAAGCATCATAATAACCATTCTCAATATATGATTGGTGAGAGAAGACATGTTTAGATGGTTTTCTAAGTGTTACTGAAATTGTACCTTTTGAACTAGCTGGTGGATATACTACTTGCACTCTTTCGCCAGTCTCAAGCGTTCCTGATACAATAGGATTAATATCTGAGATGCCAGTATTGTTGAAACCTGCAAAAGCAGGAGCAAAGTTTTGTAAAATCTCTAAAGTTAGCTCTTCGTTAACATGCTGCGTCCAACATCCGCGTTTTTCTGTCCAGATTTCCTTTGGTTTGTTAATAGCTATCTCAGTAATTTCTTCATCTTGTAAGAATTTGCCAAAAACTCTTTTAGCGTAAGCATTAAGTACAACATTCTTGATTTCTTGGTTTGTCATAATGATCTTATTTTTTAACTCTGATATTGTATATTTTCGAGAAATCAATATCTTTTCCTACCTCTATCCCTATGATATCGCCTTGTTTCTTATACATTGTAGGCGGGATGCTAACAGAAGCGTCTAACATACGCTCTACTATTGCCGTGGTGCTATCTTTGGTATTTTCAAAAGTATTAATGTTGATGGTGTTTTTGCGTTTTGCTTTACTTGAATGTTTTGCTGAAACGCCAGCTACTACGT
>CAZJDC010000024.1:0-9619 GCA_964544715.1 uncultured Rickettsia sp.
ATAAATCATTCTTACCTTAATAACACTTGCTGACTTCTTTGACAATTATTCATTTTACTAGAGGTATATTTATTAGCTATACAAGAACCATGGTGAATACGAAAACTCGCATTTAATCAATATACATCTCCAAAGCTATTTAATAGTGATCAAGGTAGTCAATATACTAATCATGACCATATACAGATATTGAAAGATAATAATATTCAAATCTCAATGAATCGCAAAGGCAGAAGTATTGATAATATCGTAATAGAGAGATTTTTTAGGACTAAAAAATATAACTGTATATTTATTAATTGATTTTAAAAATATTCAAGAGCTTAAGATACGTATTGATACTTATCTTAATAAGTATAATTATCAAAGATTTCATTTAAGTATTGGTGACACAAAACCCCCTGGATTTTTATCTTAATTATACACAAAATTATTGTCAATTAGCTGCTTAGAAAATGATAAACATAGGAAACAAAATTTAATTAATTTTGTCTTGATTTTTCACAGTCCAGTATACTTTTTTTTATTGTTTTCTGGATGCCTCAGGTACACAAGTCACTAGGATGACACCAAGGGTGTTTTTCGATCCACACAACAATGCACCCTGTGTTTATGAACTAGATTTAGTTTTTAGTTGTTTTTCTGGATCCCGTGAATAAATTAAGGGATGACGGACAGGGAAAAAATCGATCCACGCAACAATACCGCCACGGGGCCATGACACCACAAAAGTGTTTTTCGATCCACACAAGCAAGCCTTAAGCAGGAAATGCATAGAATGTTTTTACTGCTTCATAAAATGAAACTGCAAACACTCTGTTCGGTAATATTATCCCAATACCCATAGTACCAATAAAATATAGTGATAAAGGCAGGATATTTGACCTTTATCACTCACTATAAAAAAAACAAGATTTCCTCTAGGATTATCTTGAAATCTGACGTGTTGAGCTTTTTTTCTTTGCTAAATATTGTCTTAAATTGTCTTGATATTTATTATTTCCTTTTTGAGAAGTTTGCACAGTTTTTAATGTTTCCTGCAATTTCGACGGAATAGTTGGCATTGGAGGCGGTGGTGGTGGCGTAATAGGAGCACCTTTCCCTGGAGGAGGAGGTGGTGGTGGCGGTATAACACCAGGTTTTATAGGTTGCGTGGTTGGAGTATTAGCACTCATAGCTTTACTAGCAGCTTCTTCTTTTAGTCTTTGCTCTTTTTTAATCCTAATTGCTTCCATAGCACTTTTTTGTTGCAAGTCAGCCGCTGTAGGCTCACCTTTTAAAGCAGCAGATTGTGAGCTATTATTAAACTGCTTCTCTCTTTCTTCGGCGTTATTTATAGTATTTTGTTGATTTTTTATGTTTTCAAGCTGTTTACCAATTCCCTCCAATTCAGCAACAATTTTCCATTTTATTTCTCTAGAAATATTAGAATTAGCTTTCTTTTCTTCAAGCTCTTTCTTTTTATTTTGTAGCTCTGCCTGCTTTTGCTTTAGTTCCTCTAAACGTTTCTGGTGATTATTTATTTGTATTTTAGGTTCTTCTCTTTTAGTTACTGGAGTATCAATAGCTTGCTTTTTTTGTGCATTCTGCCAAGCTAACTCTTCTGCAAAAGTATTAAATTTTGGTTTTTTTGTTGGTTGAGTTTTTGCCGGCTGCATACCAATCTCTGATTGTGTAAGATCTTGAAAATTTGTTTCAGAAGCTAAAGGGATGCTTTTAGCATCAGATATTTCTGGATCATCTTGTTGTACTTTTGCGGTAGTTTCTTGTATTTGATTATGAAGATCTACCACTGAATTTGCTTTACTTAGTTCTTGTTCAGGATTATTATAATAATTTTCTAAGTCCTGTTTCAAATAATCATATGTTGCTTTGATAGAAGTAACTTTAGTCTCAAACCTTGCTGCAATCTGAGATGCTAATTTTAAAGATTGCTCTGATCCTCCTTTAGGCTGAATCACAAGTTTACTTTTTGCTCCTAAAAACCATTGTGACAAAATATTTGGTTTATAAACTTGTATCTCGACTTCTGCATCACCTGCTTTAACTGATACACTACCCTCATAACCTGTGAATTTATTAAGCCATGTTTTTGGTTGTTTATGCTCTGCAGTTATATTATTTCCTAGATTAGAAAAAACGTTTTTTATATCTGTTTTTGCTGTTAAAAAATTATCTAGTTTTTTGAAAGTTTTATCATTTTGAGAACTTATACCAACTATCTCGTAACCAGTAGCGGTTTCTATAAAATGTTGTTCAAAAGGCTCTGCTTTTATTCCATTATAAATACTTTCTAAGAACTCATTGCTAAAATTTTTACCACTCTTAATTCCTTGTAATTTACTTTCTGTATTTAAACCTTTTAGTTGATCTTTAAACTGCTCAATTGTCCATTTATCTTTTACACTAGGATTATGAAGATTAGTATTAAGACCTACAGTAGCATAAGCTGATATAAAAGCTGCATCTGCATGATTTATTTCATTAGTAGTATTTTGCTCATAATATTTCGAGCTAAAACTTTCAACCAACCTATCTATTTTTTGAGCCTCACCTGGTAATTTAAAAGCCCTTAAAAATTCTCTTAAACTTTTCAAATAATTTTGATCTTTAAAATCAAATTGTTTTATAAAATGTTCTAATACTTTTTTATTATCTTCGCCATCTGTTCCAAGATAATCCCCAACCGCTACTAAATCTAAATTATTTTTTTCCTCACGAAAAAACTTAGCTGTTTCTTCTGCAAAATCTTTATCATTACTAGCACACCATTCTTTGATCTTATTAATTCCATTTTTAGGTTTATCATTAAAGGAACTTATGATTTCTCTTTTTATCAACGGATTCATAACTATTTCTCATTAAGTTAATTATTATTAAATTTGAAGTTTAACTATTTTATAGACTCAACGCAAGCAAAAGTTGCTATTTTTAATATTTCACTCGCTGACGCTGTGGCTTGCAGGATTTGAACAGGCTTTTCAAAACCATTTGTTATAGGACCTATAAAACTATTTGAAGAAAATTCTTGCAGTAGTTCTGTATAGATAGCTGCAGAGTTTAAATCAGGCATAATAAGGACGTTAGCAGGACCGGATAACCTACAAAATTTGTATAATTTAGGTAAATTAGAATCCAAGGCAACTTTAACTGACATTTCGCCATCATATTCAAAATCTACTTCCATATCATTAAGCTTTGATTTATCTTGGCTCAAATTGTCCAATATATTTACTGCTTCACGAATACGAGCTGTTTTTTCCTGAGAAGAATTGCCAAAACTTGAAAATGAAAGAAGAGCAACACGCGGAATAACTCCCATATCTTTAGCGATTTCTGCTGTTTGAGCTGCTATTTCTACCAGCTCCGCACTGCTTGGATATTCAGTAATGCAGTTGTCAGAAATAATAATATTATTGTCTTTTGCGATCATAATAGAATAACCTAAGATTCTACGATTAGGTTTTCGTGAAATGACTTTTAGTATATCTTCCAAACTATCAACATACCTTTTGGTAACACCTGTTAAAAGTGCATCACCATCACCACAAGCAAGCATACACGCAGCAAAAATATTCTTATCGGTTTTAACAAGCTTAGCACAATCGTGGTATAAATAACCTTTGCATTGGAGCCTTTTATACAAATAATCAATATATATTTCAAGCTTATCAGTTAACACAGCATTCATTATCGTAATACCATCTAAACTAATATTCTGCCCTAATTGTTTTAACTGCGCCTCAATTCGTTCCGTGTGACCGATCAAGATAGGATTCCCATATTTCTCATCCCGCATCATTATTGCCGCAACGATGACCCCTTCTTCTTCTCCTTCAGCAAAAATAATACGTTTAAGCGGTGCATTATGGATTTTTTTAGCTAATAAATTTATATAGTGAGAGGTAGGGCTGAATCTACTTTCTAATTCTTTTTTATATTTATTAAGATTAAAATCAGAAATTTTAGCTACATCACTATCTAGTGCTGCTTTAGCAACTGCTACCGGCACTACTGTAATTAAACGTGGATCAAACGGAACAGGAATAATATATTCATTACCGAAAATCATCTTACGACCAGCATATGCTTTATATACTTCCTCAGGAACAGGCTTGCGAGCAAGCTCTGCTATAGCTTTTGCTGCTGCTATTTTCATTTCTGTGTTAATAGTTTTTGCTCTAACATCCAATGCTCCCCTAAAAATATAAGGAAAACCCATAACGTTATTAACCTGATTATTATAATCAGAACGACCTGTTGCGATAATTGCATCTGTGCGAACTTGTTTTACTTCTTCCGGCGTAATTTCCGGATCGGGGTTAGCCATAGCAAAAATAATCGGATTATTGGCCATTTTGCTGACCATTGCTTTAGTGACTGCACCCTTTACAGATAATCCTATAAATACATCTGCATCTTTTAATACCTCTTCTAAAGTACGCAAAGCAGTATTATGTGCATGCAACTCTTTCCATTTATTCATGCCATCTGTGCGACCTTGATAGATAACGCCTTTAGTATCGCATAGAATAATTTTTGATTTATCTGCTCCAAGAGCAATTAACAGATCAATACAAGCAATAGCAGCAGCCCCTGCCCCGTTAACTACTATTTTTAAATTCTCTAACCTGCGGTTAGTAATATGAGCAGCATTAATTAGTCCTGCTGCGGTGATCATTGCTGTTCCGTGCTGATCATCATGAAACACCGGTATATCCATTAAAGATTTTAATTTCTCTTCAATAACAAAACATTCAGGAGCTTTGATATCTTCAAGGTTAATTCCGCCGACACTATAACCAAGATATTTTACAGCATTAATAAACTCTTCCGGATCGTTAGTATCTACTTCCAAATCAATTGCATCAATATCGGCAAACTTTTTGAAAAGTACTGCTTTACCCTCCATTACTGGCTTTGAGGCAGCAGCCCCTAAATTACCGAGCCCAAGCACCGCCGTACCGTTAGAAATCACAGCAACTAGATTCCCACGTGCCGTATATTTATATATATCATCAGTATCCTTAGTGATCTCAAGGCAAGGAGCCGCAACGCCTGGAGAATAAGCAAGAGATAAATCATGCTGCGTAATAAGCGGCTTGGTCGCAGAAATAGCAATTTTACCTGGCTTATCTTTTTCGTGATATTCAAGTGCTTCAGTGTAATTTATTGTATTCATTTCATCCATTTTATTAATATTCCTGTTTTATTTGTTATATCTTGTCATACCGCGTGCTTGTATCGGTATCTTGTACTACAAATTATATTCTGAGATCCCGCGGTCAAGCCGCGGGATAACAATGGACTCCCTATCCCATCACATACATAATAATGGATATAGTAACTACCGCGAAGAAAGTAGTAAATGTTATAATCGATGCCATCGAATCAGGATCTCCCCCAAGCTGACGTGATAAAACATAAGCAGTGCTTGCACAAGGCAACGAGCTATATAATATTCCTACCGATCTATCTATGCCACTAATTGACATCATCCATAGCACTACTACGCTCACTAACGGAAAAGCAATTAACTTAACAAAGCTTGTAAATATTATGCTATGTAAAAGCTCTTGTCTAATAGTAAAATTAAGCCCTGCCCCAACATTTAACATCCCGATTGCTAAAGCAGCATTAGATAGGCTATCTAATGTTTTTTTAAGACCTAAATGTAGCTCAAGATTTGAATAATTGAAAACAAACCCTACTAAGCTTGCAATAATAAGCGGGTTGCGTATGATGAACTTGATCATTAGAACTATACTAGTTCTAATCGTGGTAGTGACAGACTGATCAGGAACGTAATATGCAAAAACCATTACCGATAAAATATTGGTAAAGATAATCATGTAAGAAGAAATAACAGCAACAATAGAAAGACCGCTAGATCCAAGCAAAGGGCTACCTGCTGCAAAGAAAATGTAGCTATTATAACGAATCGATCCTTGAAAAATAGAAGTGAATTCTATCTTATCAATATTATATTTTCTTTGATAAATTATTAGACCTAAAGTAATAAGAAGAGTAGAAATAATAAGAGCGATTACTAATTTAATTATTGATGTAACGCTTAAATCAGCTGTAGAGATATAGTTAAAAAGCATTGCAGGAAACAATACAAAATAGGATAATTTTTCAATACCACGCCAAAATTCTTCTGAAGTTAGCCATTTATTTTTAATAATACTTCCAAGTAAGGTAATTAAAAAAATTGGCAACGTACTGCAAAAAATATCATTCATTTATTTTTGATGTCATACCGCGACTTGATCTCGGTATCTTTATAAGTTAGTTTTTAGATACCACGATCAAGTTCGCGGTATGACAAAAATTACCCTCTATAACTTCTCTTCAATCAACTTCATAGTCTCGTTTATACCATAAAGCTTGATAAAAGTCCCAAGTCTTGGACCATCGCTTTGCCCAAACAACATCTGATATAAATCTTTGAAATAATCACGCAAATTTTCATATCCTGCTTTCATTCCGATGTCATAAATTTCTTTTTGGATACTTTCCGATTCTATTTGCTCGGGCAAGCCTTTTAGCATATCTGAAATATCTTGCAAAATAGCTTTATTCTTTTCAGACGGAGCTAAATATGATTTATGTGCTTTAACAAAATCATTATAATATCTTATAGCAAATTCTGCTAAATGGTCAAGATAAGGACTATTATTTGGCGTAGCTTTTGGTGCATATCTGCTAATAAAACCCCAAAGTACCGATTTATCGGATGGATTACACACAGAAGTCAGGTTTAATAATAGCGAATAAGTAATACCAAAAGTCTTAATGTTCGGTACATTTCCATGATGAATATGATAAACTGGATTTGCGAAACTCTTTGATCTATCTTCTTCTAAATGATATTTCTGATTAAAGGTAATATATTCATCAACATTTTTAGGAATGACATCGAAAAACAACCTTTTAGCTCTAGTAGGATTTTGATACATGAACAAAGCCATACTTTCAATAGGGGCATATTTAAGCCAATCATCAACACTAATACTATTACCTTTTGACTTCGATATTTTCTCACCATTTTCGTCTAAAAATAACTCATAACATAATTGCACTGGCGGCTTTCCACCTAAAATTCGACAAATCTCGGAGTAAATTCTACCATTTGCTAAATGATCTTTGCCGTACATCTCGTAATCAACTTTCAGAGTTGCCCAACGCATACCAAAATCCGGCTTCCATTGTAATTTACAATGACCTTTTGTTACCGGCACTTCTATATCATTTTCGTCTTCATCTTTATAAGTTATTGTACCAAGTTTTGCATCCCATTTATGTATGGGTACCTGTAGCACTTTACCTGTTTTTGGACAGATAGGCATAAAAGGTGCATAAGTATCTTTCCTCTCTGCTCTAAAAGTCGGTAGCATCATCTCCATTATTTCATCATATTTCTCTAGTACCCTTATTAGCATTTCATCAAACATCCCTGCTTTATAGCATTCTGTACTGCTATAAAATTCATATTCAAAGCCAAATTTATCAAGGAATGACCGAAGTTTTGCATTCATATAATGCCCATAGCTTTCACACTCGCCAAAAGGATCAGGGATAGAAGTTAGCGGCATATCCATATACGGACTTACCATTTCAGGATTTGGGATATTGCTTGGTACTTTACGAAGCCCGTCCATATCATCAGAGAAACATATTAGTTTAGTCGGAATGTCCGATAATTGTTCAAACGCTTTCTGCACCATTACCACACGAGCATTTTCGCCGAAAGTTCCAATATGCGGTAGTCCTGATGGACCATAACCTGTTTCAAATAATACATAACCTTTTTCAGGTAGTTTGCCGTTTAAACTATCTAGTATTTTTTTAGCTGCCTCGAAAGGCCAAGCTTTTGACTTTATTGCATCTTCCCAAATTTCTGACATTTATTTTTCTTATACTTGTAATTAATTATTAGTAATAATATACTATATTCAGCTAATTGTAAAATTTAATTGTCATTCCCCACAACGGCTTATTGCATAACTCTTATGTTATTTTCGCGTAAGGCTTGCTTGCGTGAATCATTTTCGTTTCTGTCATCCCGTGGCTTGTTTACGGTATGACACACCGAGGGTGTTTTTTGAGCCACATAACAACGCCTACGCAGGAATGACATAAAAATACAAAAATGACATTATGCTATATAACTAAAATCTTAAAAAGATGCCATTTAGTACCATTAAAAACTACATAAGAAAAGACAGCTATAAAATGCTGCATATAGGCTTAATTGCAATTTCTATAACAGCTCTTGCTACTGCTTATTTTGCTGAGTATATACTACATTACGCC
Organism: uncultured Rickettsia sp.; assembly: GCA_964544715.1. Classification (GTDB taxonomy): domain Bacteria; phylum Pseudomonadota; class Alphaproteobacteria; order Rickettsiales; family Rickettsiaceae; genus Rickettsia. The sequence continues at coordinate 8,320 of CAZJDC010000024.1, forward strand.
CCCTGTCCTTTATGTGTTTACGAAAGATTTCCTTATTTAACATTAATAAAAATTTGCCTAACTGCTTTAATTATCAGAAAATTAAGTAAATACACTTTAGTATTTATTTTCTTAACACTACTTAGTTCATGCATATTATCAACCTACCATAGTATGGTAGAGCGAGGCATAGTTCAACCAAGTAGCCTTTGTTCGTCTATGATTCGCTTCCCAAAAGGGTTATCTATAGAGCATATTAAACAGATGCTCTATAGCCAGCCAATAACTTCCTGTACAAAACCAGCAATTAAAATTTTGGGTATTTCTATGACCGAGTATAATCTACTTTTAAATCTTGGTCTTTTAATTGGATTACTAATCGTTTGGTTTTATAAAAATGAATCATCACTATAAAATATAACAATATTAATTGTAATAGGATTACAATTAATTTATTTTATTAAAATGATTTTTCAGAGATAGGGTTATGAATAATAATTTATTTTATTAACAGCTTCAAGATGAGCAAAAAGAATATGAAAATGCAGCTATAATTTACTAATTAGTAAAAAATGCCGTTCTTACACCACAACTTGCCCTAGCAAATATTGAGAGCTAAAAAAAGCTCAATATAGTTTGCAAAAAGTTAAACGATACATCAGCACAGATTGCCGTAGAAAGAAAAGCTTAAAAAAATGAATTAGAAGCACAAAAAAGTCTTTATAATACCATAACATCCCTTCTTGCTGAATACAAAGAAATAGATGCAGCTATAATAAATCCTGAAGAATTATTTTTGAAAAAAATTCTTGGTAACAATCATAAGAGTAGATAACTTCTATTCTAACATTTTTTTCACTTCTTTTATAGAAGAAGCTGATGATTTAAGATAATTTTGTACTACTTTACCACTATTTAAAACTACAAGCCTTTTGCCGTAATTTACAGCATCTTCCAGATTATGGGTAATCATCACAACTGTTATTTTGTGCTTTGCTATAATTTCGGCTGTGTTCTTCATCACTTCATTGGAAGCTTTAAGGTCTAGATTTGCCTTATGATCATCTTAAAAACAATATTTTAGGCGGATAAGATATGCTAAGTGCCAACAATATAAGCTGTATCTCACCGCCGGCAACACTACTAAGCTGCTGTGTCAAGCGTGATACAAAGCTTTAAGATAAGTCAGGGAGTTCTAAGACTTACTCATTCATTTTACACTCACTTACTGAAAAACGGCTTTCCCATTAAAGTAACTCACCTTACGCAAACAAGTTATTTTGACGCAAGTTTGCCAATGCATTCATGGATGCTATATTCG
>CAZJDC010000025.1:0-9444 GCA_964544715.1 uncultured Rickettsia sp.
TCTGCCTTCCGTACTACTCAAAACGTTGACCTCTATGATATTAACTATTTTGGGACTCAATACCTTCACTTGCGTTGTAGCCTGATATGTCGCTTCTATTGGCTTCATCACATTTGTCACCTCCTGTAATGCAATAGTTGCTTTTATGCTGCTGGTTAGATTTTGCACAGATCGGATTTGCACCGACTGATTTTTACATACTTCCCTTGGCGCACAAATATATTATTTTCTGCTTGATGCATGCATATACTTACAGTTTGCTGTAATATTATTAGCTTCATATTCTCTGCATCATAAGATTTTGACACTTGCTTACTTTCCATAGAACATCGCTACTATAAAAGCTACGATAGTTATAATACTAAATAGCTTCACTGCTATAATGAATGTATTCCGTAACTTGTTGCATCTGATATAGTCTTCTATTACTACCTTCATACCAAGCATTGCATGATATAAAGAGGTAATTACCGCAATGAATAAAGGTACTAAATTAGTAGGTCTTTTTAGCTCCCAAATAATAATATTCACATCATTATTTTTGTTAGCTAGCGTAAAATATATTAGCCACATAGAACTCAAAGCTAATATAATAGCCGTAATTCTTTGTAGCAACCAATGATGCGAACCGCTTTTAGCAGAATCAGTATTTTTTGCTTTTAAAATCTCTGCTCTAAAATCATATGTCATTAATTTTCTCTAAACACATTTTTAAGTATGTTATCCCGTGGCTTGTCCACGGGATCCAGTAAAAATATAAACGCAATAACTTCTTAAAATTAAAAGCTCGATTTATCTTGCTTTATGCTGGATTCCGTGGACAAGAACACGGGATGACATCGTACATTTCATACCCACAATAATACAGTTAACAAGATAGAACAAATAACCACGCTCCAGCCTGATAAATTAACTGCTTTTATAGAAAAACCATAACCGATATCCCAAAATAAATGCCGCATGCCATTACATAAATGGTAAAACCAAACGAAACTAGTTAGGATCAAACATATTTTGATAATGCAACAACAATTAGCTAGCTGTATATAATTATTATCAAATTTACTAAGAATAAGCCACCATACCAAAATTGAAACTGCAAAAAATAAAGCTATGCCTGTCATACGATGCAAAATCGATAGGGTGGAACTTATTTGAGGCTTATATATAGTTATATGCGGCGAAACCGGACGCTTATTATAGATTTCTTGTTTGGTGTTAGTCATAAAATAAAAAAAATATATAAGTTAAAACTTATTGTGTCATACCGTGGCGGCGTTGCACGCGTGGATCAATTTTTCTTCTGTCATCCCGTGATTTATTCACGGGATCCAGTTAAGAATATCAATATTATTGATAATCTTAGTTGTTTTCTGGATCTAGTGGACAAGAGACACGGGATGACATCATTCTCTTGTGAGCCAGCACCCTTCAGCAGGTAGTAAATCATCCGCTACTGCTCTTCTATCATCAAAAACAAAACACTCACCTTGCCATAAATTATTTTTGTTTTGTGTATCTGCTAGATATTGCAATATACCGCCTTTTAAGTGATATACTTCTTTATGCCCCATACTTTTAAGTAAGCTAGTAGATTTTTCACAACGTATACCACCGGTACAAAACATCGCAACTTTCTTACCTTTAAGTAATTCAGCATTTTGCTCAGCCCAAACTGGAAATTGTTTAAAGGTTTCAGTATATGGATTAATTGCTGATTTAAATGTCCCGACTTCTACTTCATAGTCATTACGTATATCCACTAATATAACATCTTGTTGTGTAATTAATTCATCCCAATCTTTTGTCTCTATATACCCGCCTTTAAACAAATTAACATTTAAATTGTCAACATTCATAGTAACGATTTCTCTCTTGAGCCTGATTTTTAGCTTTCGAAAAGGATGTATTGCACTGTAATTTATTTTAACATTAACGTCTTTTGCACTAGTTAATTTTTTTAATTCTTCAAGTACAAGATTTACACTTTCATATGAACCTGAAAATGATCCGTTAAATCCCTCTTTCGATAATAAAATAGTACCTTTAACATATTTTCTTTTACTAACAAATAATAGTTTTGGGATTAAGCTTTCTGGCTCTTCTATATTTAGAAAACTATATGCACTTAAAATCGCAATTTTTTCACTCATAAATTATGGTATTGTTTCTATTGTTCTATTTCATTACTATGTTATTCCCACGTAGGTATTGTGGCGTCGATCAAAAAGCACCCTCATTGTCATGCCGTGGTCAGAAGACCACGGCATCCAGAAAAATAATAAAAAAACTAATAATATTATTCTTTTTAACTGGACCCAGTGGACAAGCACGGGGAGGGTGTAACACCATAATCTACACTAGGGATAATACTTAATTACATTACCGGCAATGGCACGAATATACTAGTATCGCCTCTTTCAATCAAAAGCAAAATATTTTGCTTTTCTGATTTTTTAGCATTTTCGTATAATTCTTCTAGTTTATTTATATCGCTTATGCTTTCTTGATTAACATTACTTACTAAATCACCAACTTTAAAACTACTATCTTCTTCATCAACATTTGTAATAACTAATCCTACTTTATCAGAAGATATAGCAAATTTTTGCTTTAATTCCTCAGTCAAGTTACTCAAAGTAATATTACTCTTTACAATGGACGTACCATTTTCTTCTTTCTTAATAACTTTTTCTTTATCTTCTTCCACAGCTTCTTGCTTAACTTCTTCATTATCTGAGGTCATTTTTATTGGTAGCTCTATTGTTGCTCCGCCTCGTAATACTTTTACTTTTACTTCTTGATCAACAGGAATATCAGCAACAATTACACGTAATCTTTTAGTATTTTTAACTGCCTGCCCTGCAAACTCTAATATTATATCACCTATTTTGATGCCTGCTTTATCCCCTGGATCATCTTTTTGTATTTTAGCAACTAACACACCATTGGTGTCTTTTAGCCCTAATCCTTCTGATATTTCGTCAGTTAAATCTTGTATTGTTACGCCAAGACGCCCTCTATTTATTTTACCATCTTTCTTAAGACGCTCAATTATAGGCTTTGCAGTATTTGAAGGGATAGCAAAACCAATACCTATATTAGTACCAAGCGGTGAGAAAATTGCTGTATTTACACCAATTACTTTTTGATCCAAATTAAACATAGGACCACCAGAATTGCCATTATTAATTGCCGCATCTGTTTGGATAAAATTATCGACTATATTATTAGTGTCAATATCAATATCTCGTCCTTTTGAAGAAATAATACCAGCAGTAACAGTACCACCAAGATTACCAAAAGGATTACCGATTGCAATAACCCAATCCCCTACCCTTGCATCATTTGAATCACCAAATTCGACAAAAGGTAAAGGTGCTTCAACATCGATTTTTAAAAGAGCTAAATCAGTTTTAGTATCACTACCTATTAATTTAGCTGGTAATTCAGTGTTATCGGCTAGTTTCACGTTAATTTTACTAACATTAGCAATTACATGATAATTTGTAACTATCAAACCATTAGGTTCAATAATAAACCCAGAACCAAGTGGTATTGCTTTCGGAGTCGTATCAACTTCTTCAAGGTTAAGCGGTATGTTAAGACGTTCTAAAAAATCATTAATGAAATCCAAAAGTTTTGTTTCTTGCAAAGAATCTTTTTCTGCAGCTTCTGATTTACTATTAACATATTCTATAGTAGAGATATTAACAACAGCAGGTATTAAAGACTCAACAATATCAGCAAAGCTGTAACGTGATGCATTATTTACTTTTATAGGTATGGAATTTATTTCTAAAAATTTACCTTCCTCTTCCAAATTAATTATTTTTGAAGATTTACTATTGTCCTTTGCTAAAACATTGTTATTAAATAACAAAACTATTGTAACAATAAATATTTTTAGATTCATATACTACTGAGCTAAATTAAGATATTTTAAAACTTCAGCATCAGGCGAAATGATAAAATTAGTATCTTCTTTCTTTAAAGAATTTTTATATACTAAAAGTGACTTATAAAATTTATAAAATTCTGGATCAACAGAATAAGCAGAATTATATATTTTAGCCGCTTGCTCATCACCATCACCCCTGATAATTTGGGCCTCTTTGTAAGCTTTAGCAATTATTATCTTACTTTCCTTGTCTGCTTTTGAGCGAATACGAATACTTTCTTCCTGACCTTCTGCCCTAATTTGTGTTGCTTCTTTTTCACGAGCAGTTTGCATACGACGATAAATAGCAGCACTATTTTCCTTTGGTAAGTCAGCTCTTAAAATTCTAACATCAACTACATCAATACCAAAGCTTTTAGCTTCGCTATCTACTTGATTTAAAATATTAAGCATTACATTACTACGTTCTTGCGATAATAAATTACTTAGTGAAATCTTACCTATTACTTTTCGCATTGAAGATTCAAGGTTACGAGTCAACCTAATTTTTACCCCTTGATAATCATGAACAGTTTTATAAAACATTACAGGATTATTAATTTGAAATTTAGCATAAGCATCAACGATAACTCTTTTACCATCAGCAGATGTTAACTCTTTTGCTTCAACTTCAACATCTAAAAGACACTTATCAAAAAATTCAACATTTTGAATTAATGGAACTTTAATATGCAAACCAGGTTTTTCTATAATTCTCATTGCTTCACCAAATTGGAATACTACAGCAGATTGACGTTGATCAACTGAAAATAGTGAGCTAGAAATTAATATCAGCCCAAAAATAACTATAAAAATTACATAGTAAATCTTTTGCATTTAATTTAACATTTTTTGTTGTTTTTCCTTATTACCATAGACTATCTGTCATCCCGTAGCTTGCAACGGGATCCAGAATAAAGCGAGATAAGTCGAGCTTTTTGTTGTATTTTATATTGTTTTTCTGGATCCTCCATGGGACCAAGCCACGCGGGATGACACCACATCATCACTTAATATCCATATGAGGCAATAAAGCATTATTAATAATAGTCTTACTTGAGCCACTTAATACTTCTTCAGCCACTTCTAAATATAGCCTGTCTCTAGTTACTTGCTTACTTGCAGCATATTGCTTATAAATCGCACTAAATCTCTGACTATCTCCTTCTGCCTTTGATATTATTTCCTCTCTGTAGGCTTCTGCTTCTTCTATAATTCTAGCTGCGGCACCTCTAGCTTCTGGCAAAACCTTATTATTATAGGCTTGAGCTTGATTTATTTCTTTCTCTTTATCTGCCTTTGAAGTCTGTACGTCCCTATAAGCATCTATTACCTCAGCAGGTGGCTCAGCTTTTAATAATTGCACTTTCTCAATCATTACTCCAGCGTTATAGCTATCTAGAATTTTTTGTGCTAATGTTTCTATTTTAGAAGTAATTTTCTGCTTCTGATCAGACAAAACCCAAGAAATAGGTGTGTTCCCTATCACTTCTCTAACGGCACTTTCAACTGTTGACTTCACTGTCTCTTCTGGCTTTTGTACGTTGAAGATAAAATTCTCAAGGTTACTAATATGCCACATCACATCACAATTTAAAGCAACAATGTTTTCATCACCCGTTAACATAATACTCTCACCAGCAATATTTTTGGTATCACCACCACTACGCACAGAATTATTTGTACGATATCCGATCTCAATTCGTCTTGATCGTTTAACTTTTTCGATAATTTGCATTTCAAATGGAGCAGGTAAACGATAATTAAGACCAGGGTAACCCTTACGAACAAAACGTCCAAACCTTGTTACAGCTGCTTCTTCACCTTCTTTTACTTCATAAACACCTACAGAAAGCCACAAAATAAAAAATGCTAAAATAACTAGAATTAGCGTTTTTGTACTAAAATTAAATTGAAACTGAAATTTATCAAAATTAAATTGATTTTTCCTTGGTCTTGTGAATATGTTATCATCTTTATCGTTATCAAAATCTTTCCACGGGGATTTTTTGAAAATTGGGATATATTGTTTATTAAGCATTTGCTTTTTATATTAATTTTGAAATTTGAAGATTTAGTGATTATATATATAATAGTATATAACGTCAAGTTGCGAACTTATAACAGAATTAAAAAATAAATTTCATTATGGCTGATTTACACCAAAACCAAATTATTGATAAACTTCATAATATTGCTTTTAAAGACGGTACTTTTTTACAAAAAGTTATATCAAATATTATAATTAAACACAATAATATTGGTTTTTCAATAGATATATCAGGTATCGACAAATTAGAAGCTGAAGAAATAAAGAATGAAGCTATTAGGAAGCTTAACGAAATAGTTGGTATAGGTAAAATAACTATCGTTTTTACTGAGAGTAAAACAGTAGAGAAAAAACCTCGAAAACCAAAATATGTTGTGGAGAATGTTAAACAAATTATCTTAGTTGCATCAGGTAAAGGAGGTGTTGGTAAATCTACTGTTGCGGCTCTTATTGCGCAGCAATTAAGTCTTGAGCATTACCGAGTTGGCATAGTTGATGCCGATATTTATGGACCTTCAATTCCGCATATATTTGGTATTAACAAGGTTCCTCACACAATTGATGGACGAATAATACCGATAAAAACAAAAAATATCGAGGTGATGTCTATAGGTTTCTTTGTTAAAGATCATTCAGCAATTATTTGGCGTGGTCCTATGGCTAGTAAAACTATTTATCAATTATTATCGCTGACGCAATGGGATAACCTGGATTATTTAATTATTGATATGCCTCCTGGCACTGGTGATATTCATTTAAGTATGCTTGAGAATTATCATCTAGATGGCGTGATAATCGTAACTACTCCGCAAAGAATGTCAGAGATAGATGTAGTACGTTCTATAGATTTATATCAAAAATTAAATTTACCTATTTTAGGGATAATTGAGAATATGAGCAATTTATTTGGAAATAATAGCGGCAACCGCTTATCACAAAAATATAATATACCATTAATCGCTCAAATCCCTATTATGGCCAAAATAGCCAATGCCTGTGATAAATCACTGCCCCTTACCCATTTACTCACATTACCTTTAAAAGAATATTTATGATGTGGGTGCTTACAGATAGTAGAACGGGAAATAATCACCAAGCAATTGCACTTGCCGCAAAATTAGCTAGAGCATATATAATCATTGGGCTTGAATATAATTGCTTAGCTAAATTACCAAATTTCTTACTTAAATATTATCCTGTTCATGTAAAGAAAGAAATATTACAGAATATTTTAGATCAGCCGTTACCTGATATAATTATAACTGCCGGCAGAAGAACGGCAGTTTTGGCCTTTTATTTAAAAAAGGAGCTTAAAAAAGACATCACGTTACTGCAGATAATGCAGCCTAATTTACCTTACAATGCATTTGAGGCAGTTATTTTGCCCCATCATGATTTGTACTTGTCATCCCATGGCTTATCCACGGGATCTAGTATAAAACAAAATAAATTTTTATTATTAGATCCCGTGGATAAGCCATGGGATGACAATGAACACAGCAACATTATCCCCATAAACGGAGCCATTAATAACATAACTGCTAAGTTTACCGCAGTAGAGCTAGAACTAAAAAAACATTATCCAAATCTTGATCAATTCATCACTGTGATAATTGGTGGGAATAATAAAAAATTTAATTTTACTGAAAAAGAAGCTGTTCTTTTTTCTTCGTTATTAAACATAATATACCTAAATCAAAAAATGCCTTTTTTCATTAGTTTCAGTAGACGCACACCTGACACAATAAAATCAATTATCAAAGATAATATGTCGGCTTCGACAATTATTTATGATCCAACTATAGACAGCGGATATAATCCTTATATAGCTATGCTAGCTATGGCAAAATATATTATCTCTACAGCCGACTCAATTTCAATGTGCAGCGAAGCAGCTTCAATCGGAAAACCTCTTTATATATTTTGCCCATCAAATTTTAATTCTTCCAAGCACAAAGTTTTTGTAAAAAAACTGGTTGAGCTGAAAATAGCAAAAATGTTTGATGAGTCCGTAACGCAGTTAGAAGAATATAGCTATTCACCTTTAGATGAAGCAGGAAGAGTAGCTAGAATTATTAGACCATTGATACACTCTTAAGAATTATTCAAAGATTTTATGATACCTTGTAGGGTTTGGATTTCAGGGGTAGATAGGTTCTATAGTCCGTCCGCCAAAACTCTACGAGCCTTATAGGCAATAGGTTTTTATATCAACCAGAATACAAGAATCTATAAGAAAATGGTAAGATATGGTCATAAACCATACGTATTTCAGTCAATATGCCAATAGAGAATATTATCAAATCACAAAAACAAGGAAAACTTTTTGGTTATAAATTAAAAGAAGAATTAAACTCAAATAATAAGCTATATAAATTAAGAGAATTAATGAATTTGGTTTCTCCTCGAAGAGTAGTTATCACAAAATGTTCCTATTAATAGATTTGGTAGAAATAGAAAATGTTATAGAGTAATGTTTGGCGTCACTATGCTACAAGCAATGTATAATGTTTCGGATTCATTAGCAGAGGAAGAACTAAAAGAGAACATGTATTGGCAATATTTCTGTGGATGGGAATATATACTCATTTTATTTTAAACATTGGCTGAGTCGTTTTTGTAGCCCTTTCAGTACTCACGTACTTTTGTACGCTCCCAACTCCGTGGTCTACAGACTCCTAGCTCTTTTCTAAATAAAACTTCGTCTACCCACTCTTCATTTATTAGAGGTATATAGAAATATATATAGCAATATTGGAAACTAGTATAAGAAAATTTCGTAGTTTATTAGGTGAAGCTGGATATAACGAGATATTAGCGGAGTGAATCAGGGTGGGGATAAATACTAATACAGTTAAACAAAAGATTTGGAATTAATAATCGCTAATACAGCAAGTACACATTAAGAATATTAAACACCTACACGATATTTATTTAATGGATAAAGCTAGATTAAGTATTATGAAGATTTGCCACAGTTTGTGTATAAGTTTAAAATACAACATACGATAGAACATATAAGCGAGACATAAAAAAGCTATGGAAGTATACAGAACATAGCAAAGCCAAGAAGCATTGGAAAATAATAGACCTCTTTCAAAACTAGTCATTTGAGTTAAAAATTGTAAATTCCAGCAATAAGATTAAATCTAAAATGTAAACCTTCAGATTTAATCTGACATATTAAGATTGAAATTAGAATAGTTTATGTGTATATAGAAAACTAAGAAGTTAGTAATCATATATACGCGAGTTTCGTATTCACCATGGTTCTGTATAGCTGATAAATAGTGGGTTACGGATATATTGATAATAGTACTTTTGTTATAAATTAGTTAAAAGATGCAGGTTTTAAACTAAGGTAGTATTTTTACAAAATTAGCAAAGAGTTGATAGTTGATAGTTGATAGGTTATTGAAAAATAATATAGATAGCAATAACCTATGAGCATAGA
>CAZJDC010000026.1:0-9364 GCA_964544715.1 uncultured Rickettsia sp.
AACAAGAATTCTTTGATACAGCTATGCGTAAAAAGATTTATACAGATCTTGATGATCTACAATTAGATCTTGATATCTGGTTAGAGTCTTTCAATAATGAAAGACCTCATTCTGGGAAATATTGTTATGAAAAAACTCCTATGCAAACTTTTAAGGATAGTAAAAAATTAGCTGTTGAAAAGAATAATAAAATCTTGTATCTTGAATACTCATCTAACAATCAAAATTTAACTGACAATCAGGTGCAAAATTTATAGTGTCTGTAGGATCAAATCCTGACTTCTACATTAGAACATTTTCTATTTCTACCAAATCTATTAATAGGAATATTTTTTTATCACTACTCTTCGAGGAGAAACCAATTCATTAATTCTCTTAATTTATATAGCTTATTATTTGAGTTTAATTCTTCTTTTAATTTATAACCAAAAAGTTTTCCTTGTTTTTGTGATGTGATAATATTCTCTATTGGCATATAGACTGAAATCCATATGGTTTATGACCATATCTTACCATTTTCTTATGGATTCTTGTATTCTTTGTGATATTAAAAACCTATTGCCTATAAAAGCTCGTAGAGTTTTGGAGGACGGACTAATTACTAAAAACACTAACAATAAAATATAACTACGGAACATAATAACTTTAACTCTATACAAACTAAAACTTAACTTCTATTAAAATAAGAAGGCAATTTTGCTTCCAAATTAACTTCTTTACCAAAAACTTTTTTAGACAAAATTATATTACTAGCATGTAAAAACATATATTGACTATATGGCATTAATTTTTCATTACCATATTTATTATCACCTAATATTGAACAACCTAATAATTTTGCATGCAACCTTAATTGATGCATTCTACCCGTAATTGGATTAAATTTAACCAAAAATAAGTTATTAGGAAATGATTTAAGTAATTTATAATAAGTAATGGCAAGTTTACCATTATTGTTCTCTATATAAGTAATTTTTGGTATGCTACCCTTACTTTTTTCTATCTTAGTTTTAACTTTTCCTGTATTTTTAGTTGGTTTTCCATAGGTTACAGCGAGGTAGGTTTTTTCAACTAATTTGTTTTTAAAAGCATCATGGAGTTTTACGCTACTTACATAATTTTTAGCAATTAAAAGCAAACCGCTTGTTTCTTTATCTAATCTATGTACTAACTTAAAATCAGCTCCTTGGCTGTTTAAATATTTTAACGCAGAATCGACTGATAAATTAATTTTACTACCGCCTTGCGTTGCAAGCCCTGCTGGCTTATTAATTGCTATTATATTATCATCCTCATATATTAAATATTCAGCGGTAATTTTTTTGGCTAATATAATTTCAGCATCAGTAAAAATTAGTTCAGTTGGTTGAGTTATAGGTAAATTAAACTTATTATGGATAAAAATTTTATCACCTTCCACCACTCGCAAAGCTGCTTCTGCTTTTTTAGCATTAACGATTATTTGTTTTTGACGCAATGCTTTCTCTATCATTCCTTGAGTGAAAAAAGGATACATACGTCTTAAATATTTATCTAACCTTGAGGCGATAGGAGTATTTACAGTGATTATCATATTTTGATTAGTTAACAAATTAAGGTTATGCAAAACCTATCTTATAACAAAGAGTAATTTTAAAGAAACACGAAACACAACACTGCAGCGTACATGTGTTAGTACGTGAGGTGTAAGCATCTGATCGACGTACAAATTACCTTTAGAAGAAGTTATGATTAGTTTTTTATTAGAGAATAGCACCAAATTACCACAGATAAAAGTACTATAGCAAAAAATTGATGCATAGAAGCTGCTATTATAGGAACGTAATATAAAAGTGTAATTACACCGGTGGATAATTGTAACAATAAAGCGATAGTCAAATAGAATGCTATTTTGTTTAATTTCGGATGTTTAGCTTTTAATAAAAAAATAATTAAGGTAACGATGATTACAGACAGACTATAGGCACCTAGGCGGTGGATAAATTGGACAAAAACTGGATCATACAAATTTTTGAAACTTAAGAAATTGTCCTTTATTTCTGTAGGAATAAAATTGCCACCCATCAATGGAAAGCTATTATATATTAGCCCTGCATCAAGCCCTGCAACTAAAGCACCTAAAAAAATCTGTACGTATATCATAGCAAGACTGGCAATACACAATATAAGTGGTAATTTTAAATTTGTTTGTGACGAAATTAGTAAAATATCGCAATAATTTTTGACTAGCTTGTAAAAAAGTAGATAATAAATAATTACAGCAATAATTAGATGAAAGGCTAGACGAAAATGGCTAACAGATGGATGATTAACTAGACCGCTTTTAACCATATACCATCCCATAAAGCCTTGCACACAAAATAACAGCAAAATAATTATATAAGATAGTATATCACGATTTTTTATGATTCCTTTAAAATAAAAATATATTAAAGGTAATATATATATTAAACCTGTAGCCCTACCAAGTAACCTATGTATAAACTCTAATAGATAGATGAATTTAAACTCTGATAAAGTCATCCCGTAATTAACTGCATTATACTCAGGGCATAGCTGATATTTAGCAAACTCGTCTTGCCAAGCATCATAACTAAAGGGGGGCAAAATACCTGTTACCGGACGCCACTCAACTATCGATAAACCAGAACCAGTAAGCCTTGTTATTCCCCCTACAATAATCATTGCTATGACCATTATACAGGTTAATAATAGCCATTTTGTGATTACTCTAGTGTCATTTCCACAAAAGCGAGAATCTAGGAAAAAACTTGAGAACATAGAATATAGAGATTTTTTTATAATTAATTGTTATTGTGAGCTATACGAATGAAATGAGCGTGGAAGTCTTGGGAATCTGTAGAAGTCAAGATTTGATCTGACAGATGCTATAAATTTTGCACCTGATTGTCAGTTAAATTTTGACTGACAGATAAGTATTAAGATACAAGATTTCATTATTCTTTTCAAGAGCTAATTTTTACTATCCTTAAAAGTTTGCATAGGAGTTTTTCCATAACAATATTTACCAGAATGGGGTCTTTCATTATTGAAATACTCTAGCCAGATATCAAGATCTAATTGTAGGTCATCAAGATCTGTATAAATCTTTTTACGCATAGCTGTATCAAAGAATTCTTGTTTCATGGTTTTGTTAAAACGCTCACACATACCATTTGTTTAAGGAGAATATACTTTAGTAGTAGTATGGCTCTATACCTACGATACTGAGAAACAATTCAAAAGCATGATGCTCTATATTCCCCTTATATTTCTGACCCACGATCTGTAAGAATATGAAGTATTGGTATCCCTTGAGTCTCATACCATTGTAACACTAGGTCATTAATCATATCAGCAGCAGTAATAGCTGTTTTATCAGTATATAGTTTAGCATCCGCTACCCTCTAGTATAGCTATCAATAAATACCTAAGAATAAACCTTATCTATACCTTTGAAATTATCTACATAGTACTACGTATCCTGACATCCTAGATATACCCTGGATGCTGCGTCTCAATTTCTCCATCAGCTTCTGTTTCATTACGACGCTTCTCTCGAGCACTTGTAACTGAGTTTCAGTAACAACAATACCATCCTGAGCCATTTTTGCTGCTAATGCTTTAAGCCTTTTACTGATATTGTTTAAATCATTACGTAACCAAATTAATCTCACTCCCCCAGACCGACACAAGAACACCAGCCTTTTTAAGCTCATTTGATACTCTTAGCTGACCATATAAGGATATTCTATTGCCCATATATCTAGTACTGCTTTTTTCTTAGCAGGATCAACTATATTTAGTATAATTAGCTTCTTATGACTAATCTCATATAATGCTTCTACCCCCCCTGTTTCATCATATAGCTCTTTAAATCTATAACTACTATAAACCTACATCGCTTTACAATTCTGATGATATGCTACCAAGGTTCTTGGCTAGTTCTAGTAGCCCTATTTTTGGCTTTATTATTTTTGGATTTAAATTCATGCTAATCCTCCATTTTATAATTATTTTATTTTACTAAATGTCAATTAAAATCTTAACTATTATAATACTGGATCTAGAAATCTTTAATGTCATACCGCGACTTGACTGCGGTATCTTTGGTGGATACAAATTGCGACACAAGACCTCGCGATCAAGTTCGCGTGGTGTGTGTGGGGGGGGGTGACACCGAAGATGCTACACATCTCTTCGCAATGACTTATATCACACCTCACCACCTACACTACCCTCTGCTACACATAATTTTCTTTATTAACCAAGGTGCGGCTCTTAGATTTGCTATTACGATATCTGCGTTTTGTCTTTTTTGGAAGAGGCTTTTCTTCTATTAACACACCATCATCCGTACTTTCTATTTCTTCCTTTACAACACTTACTACCTGATCTTTTTCTTCTTTTACTTCAGGCGTGTTTTTCTTTTCTTCACTAACAACATAATTATTATTGGCTGTTTTCCATTTATGCTTATTT
The DNA here is from genome assembly GCA_964544715.1 of uncultured Rickettsia sp. GTDB lineage: Bacteria > Pseudomonadota > Alphaproteobacteria > Rickettsiales > Rickettsiaceae > Rickettsia. The sequence continues at coordinate 4,483 of CAZJDC010000026.1, forward strand.
TTACGTAGCTGCTGTTCTTTTTTAGGCTCTTCTTCAGTATAATCAGCACTATGATTTTGAATCACCGGCTTACCAGAATTAAGGTTATTATTATTTCTTTTCAATAATTTTACTTTCTCAATTGAATAACTATCAGAAGTAGCATTAGGATCAGAATAAAAATTAAGCATTATATTATATTTATCTTCAATAAACTTGATTTCCTGACGTTTATTATTAAGTAAATAAATGACTGAAGAAACGTTAGCGAAAACATTTATTACGTCAATTTTATCTTCGAAAATTTCATTTTCGATAGTACGTAAGATTAGCATAGCATTAGATTCATCAGCTCTAACAACACCTTTACCATTACAATGAGAACAAATTGAAGAATTAGTTTCTAGGAAAGAAGAACGTAACCTCTGCCTTGATAATTCAAGCAACCCAAAGTGACTTATACTACCGGTTTGTATACGTGCACGATCACGACTTAAGAATTCTTTAAAAGATCTTTCAATAATTTTACGATTTTTCGTTTCATCCATATCAATGAAATCAACAACTATTAAACCTGATAAATCTCTAAGCTTAAGTTGTCTTGCTATTTCTTGTACTGCTTCTAAATTAGTCTTTAATGCTGTTTCTTCAATATTTTGCTCAGAAGTTGATCTACCTGAGTTTACATCTATAGAAATCAGAGCTTCAGTTGGATTAATAACAATATATCCTCCTGAAGGCAAAGTTACTACCGGCTGGTATAGCTTAATTAACTGTTCCTCTACTTGAAACTTAGTAAATATAGGAGTTTTACTTTTATGTTCTTTAAGCTTTGATACTTCTGATGGTAATAAGTCCTGCATAAATTTTGCCGCATCTTCATAAGCTTCTTGCCCCTGAATTATGACCTCTTTGACATTATGGTCACACATATCACGTATAGTTTTACGTATTATGCTATCTTCTTCATGGATAAAGCAAGGGGCTGGAAATTTAATAGTACTCTTACGGATTTTATTCCATAACCTTGATAAATAACTATAATCTTTTTTCAGGTCTAAAGTGCTACAACCTCTACCTGCTGTCCTTATAATTACGCTATAAGGACTCTTATCAGCATTTACTATTTTGTTTACAATATTCTTAAGCCTTTTTCTTTCATCACCATTTGATATTTTACGAGATATACCATTTTGTGCTCCTTTATTAGGCATTAAAACACAATATTTACCTGCTAAAGATACATAAGTAGTAAAAGCTGCACATTTATTTCCACGCTCCTCTTTAGTAACTTGAGCTAATAATATTTGGTTTTTTCTTATTACATCTTGTACTTTATATTGCTTATGTTGAGGAATACTTTCTTCCTTACCGCTTTGGATAATTTCAATATCATCAGCTGCTTCTAAATTAAGCTCTGACTGAAATTTACTCTCTACTAAATCCTCTATCGCCTTTAGATCGATTTCTTCATTATCAATTAATGAGTCATATGAAGTATCTTCTCGCACTTCATCCTCATCATCAATGATAATATTAGGTGGTACTACCTCAGGAAATGCGTTAATTGGAAAATTTTTCTCTGATGCAGGTAAATTATAATAATTAGGATGTATTTCACTAAAAGGCAAAAAGCCGCTTTTATCCATACCATATTCTATGAACACAGCTTGCAAAGAGGGCTCGATTCTTGTTACTTTTGCTAAATAAACATTACCTTTATTTTGTTGTTTTCTTGTTGTTTGAAATTCAATATCTTCTATATTATTGCTTTGTCCCAATAAAACTACTCTTGTTTCATTTGAGAAATTAGCATCAATTATTATTTTTTTATTCATTAATCTCGCTCACTAACTCGAAGAATAAATAATTAATATAACACCTTAAGCATATCTTGTATTAATCTATTTAAATAAGTACCTATCTTGGTTTAGTTCTGTACATAACCATAAATATGTACAGAAATTAGGTAAATTAAGTAGCGAATTATATTATTATTTTTCTTACATTAATTATTTATCATATATAAAAACTACATTAGATATTTATTCATATATCTAATGTCATATAAGCCTATCATACTAAAATATTAACTATAAATATCTTAATGAATTACAAATCTCTTGAATTATTTAGAATAACTATCTATACTAAATTCTGTATATTTAAAATAATTTAAACCTTTGTATCGTATTTTGATACAGTAAACTTATTAAGTATGAGTTATATACCATGTATGTATGTTTAGCAAACACATAATTTATGACTTTAAAAAACGATTATAAGACAATTTTATTTTCACTTTTAGGAATATTTATTTTTTCTTGTATTAACGCTATAAATTTTTACACTTCTAAGATTTTCTTACTTATAAATAAAGGTTTAAGTGGAGAAGAGATAAATAATATCAATCAAACTAAATTTCTAGGCTCAATAATTGCTGCTATTGCTTTAACCCAACTAATTAATAAATTAAGTAATAAAGTAATTATTATTACTAGTTTAATATTACTCATTCTTTGTACTATTAACTTAGCTTTGCTAGATGATTTTAATTACATAAAAATTAATTTTATTGTAATCAATGCAGGAATATTTGCATATTTCACCTCAACAGTACTAGATATTATTGAAACTTCTGGTGAGAAAAAATATTTTTTCTTAGCTTGTGTAATATTATTATGGGCATGTGGAAATCTAATAATAAACTTAACACGTCAATTTATCAACCCAACAAATAATACTATAATAATTTGTGCTTTATTATACTGTATTAATATTTTAACTGAGTTTCTGCATTCTAACCCTACTATTCACACTTTGAAATTAGATTCAAGATTTTCATCTTTGATACAAAATGTGGAATTACAGATATTAACAGGATTTGTAGTATCTTATGTTACCTTAGATATATTTTGGTATTATGAAGCATTCGCTTTAAAAAAAGAATTAGCATTAATTAATCTATCACTAATATTGAAATATATTTTTATAGGAATATTATATTCCATAATACCTATTTGTTATCTAATAAATAAAGTAAATAAATATTTAGCTAATTTCGTACTAACTTTAATCCTACTGATATGCTTTATTTTATTATCACTACATGGTGGGAATAAAAACTTAAATATATTATATGTTATATTGATTGGAAGTTGTTTAGGATCAATTTTTATTTGCAACATTTTAATATTGATCGATAAATTTAAAGGGTATGAATTTAGAACAGCATTATTTTCATATTTTTCTATGTGTAGTGTAGGTATTTATGCCGGTGCTTTATCTTCTAGCGTTCCTTACGGTAAAGTGAATGGTAGTGACTTCCTATTTTCTATTTCTGCCGTAGTTGGTAGCTTCGTCGTTTATCATGCTTGGTATCTTATTAGCTATAGATTATATAAATATGCCTAAAAAAATGAAAAACTCTTTAAGCAAAAGAGATATCTCGATATTAATCGGTAATACACTCGATCATTTTGATACTGCACTTTATGGATTTCTTGCTCCATTGCTATCTGGTATTTTTTTTTCAAATCATGATAAAAAAGTAGCATTAATTTTAACTTATAGCGTTCTTGCTACTTCCTTATTTACCCGCCCTATAGGTTCTTACTTCTTTGGAGTTATTGCTAAAAAATATGGTGGGGTTTTTGCATTATCTCACTCTTTAATCGGCGTTGCTTTAACCACCACTTTAATAGGTTTAATACCCTCGCGTGCTCAAATAGGGTGGCTTTCACCTCTATTATTGGTCGTAATTAGGACTATGCAAGGTATATATTCTGAAGGGGAATGTGCTATTGCTAAGTTATTTATTTTAGAAAATAAAGAAGAAAAGCAGGCATTTAAAGCTTCTTATCTTTACAATACCTCTACAATATTTGGGATAATCTTTGCATCTTTTATCAGTACTTTAGTTTTAAATGCAGATTATAACAAATATTGGCGAATATGTTTTATATTTGGCGGACTTACCGCATTTGCCGGTTATTTTTTAAGAAAGATCTCCTTACCTTTGTCATCCCCCACTTCTTTATGTCATTTCCGCGAAAGAAGAAATCTAGTAATTAAAAATCACAAACCTTTTTCCTGGATTTCCACTTTCGCGGGAATGATAATATGTCACGATCTACTTACAATATGGAATAACAAGCTGAACATCATAAGAATCAGCTTTGCCGTAGGATTTTCATACATGACTTACATAGTGCCTTTCGTCTTTATGAATACCTTTATTCCTCTAATTACTGACATTTCGCTAGAAACAATGATGAGGTTTAATACGGAATTTCTGATTCTTGATATGATTATGATTCCGGTAATCGGGAATCTAACCAACAAATCTCACTACCTTAAAATATTAATAGGCACCATTATCTTAATGATTTTAAGCTTAATTCCTCTATGGTGGTTTTTAAATAACTCATTAATATGGTATGTTAATTTTGTCCGTATATTTATTATACTAGTTGGAGTTAGCTTCCTTTCCCCTTTAAATTGCTGGCTAAATGATATGTTTAAAACTGACGATAAATATCTGTTATGCGGTATCGGCAGTAGTATAGGCTCTTCGCTGATTGGACGGCTTGCCCCATCTACATGTTTAATGCTTTGGTACATCACAAATAGCAGTATATCGATTGCCTTTTATATAACTATAATATCGTTGATAACTTTATGGTGTGTTAAGCCGAGAAAGTAAACTAAGATATTCGTCAGGCGTCATACCTATAATTTCCGTTAGTGCCTGATAACAATCATTAGGGACAAGGTTACTAAATTTAGTGTTGTCGTGATCAATTAACTCTAGAAATTGACATTTCTGACATTTAATAAAAATTATGTACTAAACAACACTCAGCTATAAGCTAAGTGGTTATAAAGTGGAATCGATTAGAAA
>CAZJDC010000027.1:0-9222 GCA_964544715.1 uncultured Rickettsia sp.
AGTAATGTACAATGACTTTTAGTATCTAATTTTGGCATATGAGCTTAAATGTATCAATAGACTTGTATGAATAAATAGTAATCATAAATTTAAACTGAAATAATTGTTTTAGTTGATATTTATATGAGGGTATTTTTTTATTATAAACCTGAATAATTATTAATATAAATGGCATTTTTTAAATATTATCTGGATGGGGACAAACTGTTTTAATCATGTTGAAACAAATAATGTTAAATAATAACTATATGAATATTATAAATATATTACTGATTATTTTGGAACAAATATTGCAAAGTTATTATATAGAGATAATTATCTTGACAAAAACATTGCATTTAATTGAGTAAAAATGTACTTTAACAACCATAAATAAAATATAAACAGACAAAAATACTATGGTTTTAATTTGATAATTAGTAATATCTATATTCATGATATAAACAATGATATAATTATATTTATAATTTGTATGTATAATATTTGAAAGATTTAAAATATAGATTAAATATTGATCATAATTTATTTTACTAAGTAATTGTTTGATTTATTTCAGATAACCAAGCGGGATGAAATCACGTACCGGATGAAATTGCCGTACTGCACAAAGATATCTTCAGTGCAGGCGAAGTTTGCTGACTATGCTGATGCTGTCACCGTTGTCAGCGCTGGTGCGGATCTGTCAATTGATCAGACGAAGCGCCTCGCTGAGCTAAAGAGAAAAATCTCCCAGCGCCGCAACAACGGTCAGTAAAAGAGAAAAATAACTGTGTAGTATTAGTTAGCTATTTTTGGTGTTAGTAAAAAAGTGGATTATAAACTTAAAACTATAAAGACATAAAACATTAAATTTAAATTTTACAAGTGGAGTGCAAGTGACGATATAAGATTGAAACAATGCAGAAATACATTTCTACACTAACACTTAAACGCTGCCGCGTGTGTGATTTATGGTATCGCAACCAAGACAATCATTTTAAAAGTTCGCGACACTTAATAAATGTATTCGGCTATGATCCAATCGTGCTGATTGAATCTGCAGCTAAGTGTAGATTACAAACATTTCACCTTCCAAATGGACAAGGACATTTAGATTACCTCAGCTTTTTTGAATATTGCAAACCTTTTGTAATTGACAAAATTGATGAAAAAGTTGATGAGTACAAATCTATAAAGTGTAATATTATAGTAAAATCTATGTACATAAAAAATAGTTTAGAGACTGAGAAACGTGAATTGAACTTTAAAACTAAAAATGAACCTATACTTATGTCAACTGACTTAGAAGTGTATTACAATGATGTTTATCAAAAGATAGTGAAAGAAGAAAGTAATTTTATGGGGCGTGGATCAGGATGGACTTTAAATGAAATATCCAGTATGGAACTTAGGATAAACCGATATAACCCTCTGCAGGGTCGCAAACACATATCCCTCCCACCAGATATTGCGTCTAAAAAAGCAATCATAAATGTTCAAAATACTGATAATTACTGTTTTAAATATTCAATTTATGCAAAGTTCATTACCGATGGAAATGCTCACAGAATAGGGAAATATTTGAATAATGAAGATATGGAAAATAGATACAATTGGAATGTAATTTCATATCCTGTAACTGTTAAAAGTATACCAAAATTTGAAAAAGCAAATAATATTTCTATCAATGTGTTCGGCCTTGAAAAAAATCCTAAGGGAAATAACCATTTTGTTTACCCGATAAAGATATGTAAAAATGAAAAAACGGACCATAGAGACTTGCTTTTGTTAAAGAATGATACAACTATGCATTATGCGTATATAAATAATTTTGAACGGCTCATCTGCTCACAGGTTACTAGGCATCATGGTAGAATTTTCATATGTAAAAGTTGCCTTATTCATTTTACCAAAAAAACGGTTTATGATAAACATAAAATACTTTGTGACTCTCACACACCTTTAAAAGTAGAAATGCCTGATTTAACAGAAAGTAAACTAAGATTCACAAACTTTAAAAACAAACAATCTGTTCCTTTTGTAGTGTATGCAGATTTTGAAGCCATGCTTCTAAAAGAAATACAATGTCCAGTATGTAATAAGGCAACTTGTGAAAATCCAAAAACTTGCTCATTAGAATTAAAAAATATTGCTAGCAAAAATAAACCAAGTACTGTCTTACAAACTAAACATGTACCTATGTCATTTTGTTATTACATAGTAAACACGTTAGGTTTAAAATACGAACCAGTAGTGTATCGTGGTCCTGATGCTGCTAGAGTTTTTGTTGAGAAATTGAAAGAGGAAGCTTTAAAAGTTAAAGAAATTTATGATAGGAAATTACCAATTCAGGATTTGACTGCCGAACAAATAGATCAATTTAATTCATCAACTAAATGCCATATTTGTGAGCTTGAATTTTATCAAGATGATATCAAGGTTAGAGATCACTGTCATTTAACTGGCATATTCAGAGGTGCGGCTCACAATAGCTGTAATTTACAATTTCAAAGTCCTAACTTTTTACCTGTTTTTATGCATAACTCAAGTAGTTATGATATTCATTTTATCTGTCAACATTTAAATATTGATAACAATGATATAACAGTTATACCTAGTACGGAAGAGAAATATATTTCACTAAGCAAAAAAGTATGTCCAAAGTTTGAAATTCGATATGTAGATACTTTCAGATTTATGAGCAGTAGCTTAGACTCACTGGCAAAGAATTTAACTAAGCAGCAGTTTAAGGAAACTATATCCCATTTTGGGATTGACAAAATAGATCTTGTAAGCAAAAAAGGTATTTTTTGTTATGAGTACATAACAGATTGGAATAAACTAGATGAACAATCTCTGCCTCCAATTCAGCAGTTTTATAGTTCATTAACTAATTCAGATATTACTCAACAGCAATATGAACATGCTAGAAATGTATGGGATACTTTTAATATCCAAACAATAGGATCGTATTCTGACCTATATTTGCTTACAGATGTCTTGATTTTAACTGATGTGTTTCAAAACTTTAGAGCTGTTTGTAGTGCAAATTATAATCTTGATCCATGTTGGTATTATACAGCACCCGGTTTGTCTTGGGATGCGTGTCTTAAAATGACAAACATAACACTAGATCTTATACTAGATTATGAAATCTATCTTATGCTAGAAAAAGGCATTAGAGGAGGAATAAGTCAATGTACAAAACGATTTAGTGAAGCAAAAAATAAGTATGTTGAAACAAATATTACTCAGGATGAGACATTTAATGGTAAATCTTCATTTCTAATGTATTTTGACGTAAATAATTTATATGGGCACGCAATGTCTCAAAGTATGCCATATAAAGATTTTGAGTGGTGTAATAATGAAGAAATTAAGTACTTACAAGATAATATTTTATCAACCAAAAAGACTGACGAAACTGGTTTTATATTAGAAGTTGACCTAGAATATCCTTCATGTTTACATGACAAACATTCAGACTTTCCTTTCTGCGCGGAAAAAAAGAAACCGCCAAAAGGAAAGTGTGAAAAATTGCTAACTACTTTAGAAAATAAAAGTAATTATATTATACATTCGCAAAATTTAAAACAGGCAATTAAAAATGGTTTGATCTTATCAAAAATCCATAGAGCAATAAAGTTTCGTCAGTCAAATTGGTTATCAAAATACATTGGAAAGAATACAGAATTAAGAGCAGCTGCTAGTAATGAGTTTGAAAAAGAGTTTTTCAAACTCATGAACAACAGCTTTTTTGGTAAAACTATGGAGAATGTTCGAAATAGATTAAACATGCAATTGGTTTGTAACAACACTCGCAGACTAACAAAATTGATTTCAAAGCCTAACTTTATTGATAGAACCATATTTTCAAACGATTTAGTTGCAATACACTTAGGAAAAACCAAAGTTAAATTTTGTAAACCTATTTATATAGGTCTTAGTGTTCTAGAACTATCCAAGAAATTGATGTACAAGTATCATTATAAAATCTTTCCAAAAATATTTGGTTCAGAAAATTTAGAACTGAACTATATGGACACTGACAGTTTTGTGTATAATATCATGTGTGATGATGTGTATGAGAAAATTAGGCAAAACCTAGATGTGTTTGATACTAGTAATTATAATAAAACACATCCATGTTTTTCGGAAATTTGTAAAAAGCAGGTAGGTAAGATGAAAGATGAGTTTGGAGGAATTCCTCTTAAAAAGTATTTAGGATTGAGAAGCAAACTTTACTCTATAATGTCTGTTGAATCAGTATGTACAAAACGTGCTAAGGGAGTTAAGCGAAATGTGGTTGAAAATGAAATCACTTTCCATGATTATGAAGCAGCATTATTTGCTAATATGAATCAGTATAGGTCTATGAACCTAATTAAGAGTCAAAAACATGTATTGTATACTTGCAACTTGAATAAGCTAGCATTATCTTCATTTGATGACAAAAGGTTTATTTTAAGTGATAACATACATACACTGCCTTATGGTCATATTGCATTACGAAAAGATAGAAAACGTAAACAGGTTATGCATAATGAGTTAAAAGTAAAGAGACCGAGATTGAATTAATCATGTGTCAATTTAATTATGAATATATACTCAAGGTTCCTTTATAGTGTTAATTATTTTTATTTTTTTCAGATTTGCAAATTGGTGAAAATGATAAGTTAGCTTACATCGACACAGATTCTTATATTAGCCCATCACAGTTTTACTAGAGATGTAACTAGTTTCTTATAATTAGTTTTATTTTATTATTTTTTATTTTTTCAGATCTTAAATTGCAAAATGCTGTTTGCGTAAGAGTAAAAAGGATTGCAGCACATGAAATATATGAAAGCAATATCACAATCCCCAAATATGCATCACCTGGTAGTTCGGGAGTAGACCTACATGCTCACCTCCCCGGTCCGCTGAACCGATTAAGAATTTACCCCCACCAGCGGGTAACTGTACCAACTGGAATTGCTGTCGAGATCCCATACGGGTTTGAGGGACAAGTGAGACCCAGGTCCGGCCTTGCAGAACTATATGGTTTGACAGTTATTAACTCACCGGGGACCATTGATAGTGATTACAGAGGCCAAATCTATGTAATCCTAATCAATTTTGGGGATCGCGTTTATGAAATGCTTGACAATGAGAGGATAGCGCAGCTGGTAATTGGTAGGGTAAATAGTGTAGTTTGGGAAGAGGTCTCCCAACTAAACAAATCGAAAAGGAACTGTGCAGGGCTAGGATCGACAGGGGTTAAACCCTTAGAATCTATTGAAACTGTCAACTTGGATTCCGACTTGGAATCCGACCTTGAGGAAGTTGTAGTTAACGAATGATTCAAGGACCTTGATGTATATATTCAAATTTAAATCCAATGTTTGAAATACTTACACATATGTACTTGAATTTTACCTCCAACTAGGTTGATTAAAAATTATGTTTCTTAATTATTTACTATTAATTGGTCATGATTTAATTTGAAATTGTATTTTGATATATCTATTGTTTATATGTAAGTATGTATTTTAAATTTATAATCCTCAATATTTATGTTTTATATTTAATCATTGATGTATCTATATGTCACAGCAACAAAATATATATTATTTTAATCACCATTTATTATGTTTTTATTTACCTATTCTCTTTAACACATTTAAGAATGTTTTTTAATTGAAATGATTTCAGTATCGAAACAACAGTCTACCAAGACTGTACTATTGATTAAACCATGGATTTGTCTGACGATATTGATGTCTATAAAAACTTAAAGACAATTAATAAAAAGAAAAATTTTTCTAATCTGTGTACTAAGATTATTACATCAAAGAAACGTTTTTGTGGGAATTATTGCCATCAAAAAAATCAATTGTTTAATAGAAGGTGTTGGAGACATAAAAAATTAACTAGTAAAATTTTACCTCCAATTGTTATTATCATGATAGTTTCTGATAAAATATACAACAAACATATATGGTTTGATTTTTTAATTTCTTGTGATAAACATAATGTGCCTTTAGAGTTAGTGATTTATAATCAGTACATGTACAAAGGTACAGTTAGAAACAATCACAACTTTATCTCAAGATTTCGACCTTCATCAAAAATATTTTTAAAAAAATATCATATATTCTCATTGACAAATAATCATGCAAGTATTACATATGTAAATGTATATTATGATATGTTAAAATATGTGACTGAAATTCCAAATGTTAGCAAATGTTTTGTAATAACTGAATCAACAATACCAATAAGGTCGCCCATAACACTTTATAAATCAACCATTTCATTTTCAAAATGTGTGCTTGATATAAGTTATAATGTAAAATTTTCAAACAAAATACCTCATTCTTTACCTTTGAGAGGTAGAAGGAGACCATTCGAGTTAGTAAATAATAGGGCCCAATGCATGTATACGATTGATTTTTTAAAAACTGCACTACCAACCCTATCTTTATATAGTAAGTATTTTGGAATTGAAGATAAAGAAAAAGAAGGATATATGATCATGAATTATAACCTGCTCAAAGAATGGGAAGAAGTAACAGGGGCAATGCTTGATGAATTTTGGTTGTTAAACTCATTTGTTCTTCACCTCTATTTTAATGATGAGTTGTATCCTATGAAATATATCAAATCAAATGTAGAATCTAATTTACCTGAAGTAGATAGATTAGTAGTTGCCGATTTCCCTGAATGGAGAAATGACACTCGTAGATCTTTTATATTCAATTCTTTTGATAGTACTAATTACATAAAACACTTCGATTCCTATAGCAAAAAATACTATTCAGGACTAATTAACAATAATTCAGAGGGAAAATCTAATCATTTTATTTCAAAGTCATTAAATGAAATAATTCAGTATCTTAGAACTAAAAAATCAAATGTATTGTTTTTTAGATCAGTTAAGATAAGGGAATAAATCAAATTTTATTGTTAATGATAAGATAAGAAATTCTAATTTATGCTAATGAGATATGAGTTTTCACTTTAGTTAGTGTTAAGTCTTTATAGCGACAATGAAGTTAAGTATTGACAAATTTGGAGGTTATCTGGGTTACACTAGTAAAGATAGAACAAATCCTGGTCTTCCAGGTGTGGGGTTTAAGCTAACATCTGCTAATAATTATGATATTGAAAACAAACGTCTTACAAATGTTGGAGAATCAATTGATTCTAGTGATGCTGCAACTGTAAATTATGTGAAATCTAATTGTCTTATCTTAGAAGAAAAAGAAGTAAACTTTAAGAAAAGGAAGTTAATTAATGTAGTCGATGATGAATCAGATACTAGTGTGGTAACAAAAAAGTATCTAGAAAACAATATTAGTAAAAGTTTAGAAAATTGCGTTAGGTATAATTTAAAAACAAATACTATTGACTGTAAAAGCAATATTATAGATAATGTATCCGATCCTATTAATAAAGATCAAGTAGTTACATTAGGATTTTTAGAAACAAACTGTTTAACAAACAAAAATGGCAGCTTTAATGCAAGAAGATTAAGAATTGCAAATATTAGTGAACCTGAAGAATTATCTGATGTGGTTTCTAAACAGTTTATTGAGAAATATATTGCTCGAGAAATTGATATGAAATGTTTAAAGTTTAGTACCGATAAAATTGATTGTAAAAACTATAAACTAATTAATTTCAAGATTACAAAAGATCCAACAGATAGTTTCCATGCTGTTAGCAAGTCATATTTGGATAAGGAAATTGTTAATCTCAATAATGCTATTAATAAAAACCTCCTATTGTTTATAAAGTCGGAAAATAATGAAGTAAATTTTAAAAGTTATAAAGTATATATAAATGAGGCTATACATGATGATTCGCCTATTAATTTAAGACAAGCTAATATGATATTAAGAAAATATATTAATATCAATGATAAAAACGAAATAAATGTTAATAATGTAAACATACGAAATGTTAAAAAGCCTACAGAAATACATGATGCAGCAAATAAGGGGTATGTGGATGAAACTGTTAGAAGTAACAATACAACCTTGATTGATGTTGTAATAAAGGAATTAATTAAAGGTTTTATAAAGCCAGATGAAAATGGTGTGATTGATTTGAAAAAAACAAACATAAAACTTCTTATGAATTTAGGTGATGATGAAGATTCACCTATAGTTAATAAACAGTTTACTGTTTTCAAAAACCATATCACTTCTGAAATATCCCGTATCAATGAAAAACTTCAAGTGTTTTACCCTTCACCAACACCAGGTCCAAGTGCAAGGTCCAGAGGTAGATCAGGTAAGCCAATATCTGATGTAATTAATATGATGGTGAATGAGCTAAATGCTTTGAGATCTGAAATCAAACGTTTAAAAGAATCAAAATCAACTGAAGATGATGAGAAAGATGATTTTTGGGATAGAGTGGATAAATTGAACAGCAATTAAGATATCACTGTCAGTATGGTATTAGACTTTAGACGAGGAGGTAGTCTGCTAAATAAATTGATTAATAGTTTACCATTTGAAGCTCACATCCCTGGTTATAGATTTTGTGGACCTGGCACAAAGCTAGAGAAACGATTAGCAAGAAGAGACGAGGGGATTAACCCGCTCGATAATTACTGTAAGGAGCACGATATTGCCTACGCTCAGAGCAAGGATTTAAAAAGTCGTCATATTGCCGATAAGCTATTAGCAGAGAGAGCTTGGACAAGAGTATCAGCTCCGGACGCTAAGAGAGGTGAAAGAATTGCCGCTTTCGCTGTTACGAACGCGATGAAGGCTAAAGTAAAACTTGGTGCAGGAATGAAGAATGTGAAAAATAATAAAACTTTAAAAAATATTAAGAAGAAAAATGTGAAGGTGCAGAAGAAAAAACATCTTAGGGATGCTATAAAGGCAGCTAAAAGTGTTCTTAAGAAAAGCAAAACTAAAGAATTAAAAGTGTTAGTTCCTGCAGTTTTAAAAGCCGCTAAAAAAGCAGTTATGGGAAACAAAAAAGAAAATATCAAGAAACCTAGAATCATTCCGATCCCCAAATCAGGAGGTGCTCTGCCATTTCTATTACCACTATTTGCGGGATTGTCTGCTATAGGAAGTCTAGCTGGAGGAGCAGCTTCAATATATAAAGCTATAAATGAAGTAAAAAAGGCCAAGAAAGAAAATGTGAATGATGTGCAAATTCACAAAGGCAAGGGGTTATATTTGAGACCATACAAGCAAGGAATGGGAATTTTTTTAGACCAACCGCACTGAGCAA
>CAZJDC010000028.1:0-9179 GCA_964544715.1 uncultured Rickettsia sp.
TAAGAAGAAAGAGTCTACCTTTGAAGCTACTTCTTTAAGTAACAATTTACCTGATTTAGTACCGCAGTTACCATTGCCTGATTTAATACCATCAAATCCACCAGTAACACCACCACCTCCACCACCCATGCCGCGATTACCTAGCATAGTACCACCAGTAATATTACCTGATGTGGTTCCAGCACCTCCAGCACCACCTATGGCACTAAGTCAGCCTAATTTGGTAAGTGATGCTACTTTTCAAACTAAGCCAAAGTCAGGTTTTATGGCAGCAATGAAGGAGATAGCAAAAGGCAATTTCAAGTTAAAGAAAGTGCAAGAAGAGCCAAAACCAGTAATTATATCTGACGATAAAGCTGATTTTATGAGTCAGATTTTAGCCAGAAGAGAAGCAATAGCCGGAGAGAAGAAAAACAAAAAGTTTAAGAAGGCAGCCAAAGGGGTAATAGTATTAACAGCAGAGGAGCAAAAAGCAAGAGAAGATGCGATAGCAAAGCAGATAGCTGAGAATAAGGAGAAAGCAGCGACCCTACGGAAACAAAAAGGTGCAGAGTGGGAGGCTAACCGCAAGAAGATATTAGCGGAAGTAGAGGTTGAGAATCAAAGAAGGGCGGCAGAAGAAGCTAAGGCTATTAGGAAGCAGAAAGCTAAAGAAAATGGTAGTGATAGCAGCATAGTAATTGCTGGCATTGATCCAGTACTTCACAACAATATAGTTGCTGATTTACGGTCAGAAATTAGTAGTCTTAAAGAGCAATTAACACTCAATAGTCATGTAACTGCTGAAGGTATCAATTCTGTAGAATCAGTTAATCCTATTAGAAGTAAAAGATCATTAGAAGATAGTAAAATATTTGATACTAAGGATCAGTCTACAAGCACAGAAGATGCGAGCTTATTAGAGGATAGATTGTTTGATTCGAAGCTTGAGACCTTGGAATTTGAAGAAGATGAAGCAATGGGGCGATTAGATGAAGTAATTAGCGCATATTCTGATAGTGATAGCGGGTATGATAAGTCGTTAGAAGATAGTGATGGTATAGGCAGCATTAATGGTTCAGATACAAATAATGTGGTATCTAGAATAGTACCACAATCTAATTCTATTGTATCAGAAACTGTTCAAGCTGAATTAGCGGATGTAGAGCAGGAATTACAGTCACAGGAATTAAAGGAAGAGGAATCAGTAGAAGCAGTAGAGGATATATTAGGTGAAGACTCAATGACTGTAGAGCCTGAAGACTTCATTACTGATACAGGTGGTATCCAAGCAGATACAAATATTAGTCCTGCAAGACCTAAAGAGGATCTAGCAAGAAGAGCAAATATTATTGCAAAAGTAAAAGATGATGTACGTTTTGGCAGCAAGCTAGTTAGCAAACAAATTAGACATAGATTACTGACAAGAGATATAGGAAATCTCGTTGCTGTATCTGCAGGTGATGAAGAGGAATCACAAGCTCCAAGCTATAGCGTATGGAGTAGTGGTGTATTTGGTGGTTCTAAGCAAAAAGATACAAGCAATATTATAGGACATAGTAGCAAAATACATGGTGGTACTATTGGAGGAGAGATTAATTTAAGTAGCAATCTAATGTTTGGAGTTAGTTATAGTAGATTGTCTAGCAAATTTAAGTACCCATCTATGCTTGATACTAATCAGAACGTCAGCAGAACCAATACAAATATATTCAGTGTATATAGTGGTGCTACTCTTGCTGCAAATACTAATCTTCAAACACTGGCTTCAGTTGCTTTGAGTGGTAAAGATGCTAAGCAGAAATATATTATCAAGCCAAAATCAAAACTGTTCAGTTTTGAGTCACATTTAAATCACAAAATAACATTTCAAAACAATATTACATTAATCCCAAGCATAGGTTTTAGATATGAGTATGGACGTAGCAGCGCATCAAATAACCAAATCCTCAGTTCATATATTGAACATCATGAAAGAAGCAATAGCAGCACTTTAAGTGGCGAGGTAGGGGCAAGAGTATTATTCACACCTATTAATCTCAGTAGTGATTTTAAATTAATACCAACAGTACATATTTCTCTTGAGAAGAGAATTGTAGGAAGAGGTATAAATTCAGGACAGCTATTAAGTGTAAAAGATATAGGCAAAAGTAGTAGTGTCAGTTTTACCAACAATTTAAAACATGAAAAGCTAAATACAAATATTGGTTGTGGTTTAATTGCGAGTCACAAGAACATTAGCTTAGAGCTTTCATACGATTTACAGAAGCAAAGAAGCTTTAAAAGTCATCAGGCAGTAGTAAAACTTAAAGTTAATCTATAGGGAGGTGGGATATGAGACAAGGTAATTGTATCTATACCAACCGTCTTATGGATAAGCTGATTAGATTTAATAGAAGAGCTGAAAGACAAGGAAAAACTTTGGTGGATATTAAGCAGATTAAAAAGGCTATTTCTTGTGCCAAAAAATATCATGAAGGACAGTTTAGGCATTCAGGAGAGCCTTTTTATAGTCATCCGTTAGAGGTTGCTTATATGGTGTCAGATTATCTCTTTAGAACAGATATTCTAGTAACTAGCATACTACATGACACATTAGAAGATACGGACCTTACTTATGAGGAAATAGCAGGGGTATTTGGTAAAAATATAGCAGATAATGTGGAGTCTTTAACCAGGATTAAAGAGGATGGTAGAAAATTAAGAAGTAGCGAGTTATTAGAAAGTTTACGCATCAGCGGTAGGGATGAGATATTGCTAATTAAGCTATTTGATCGTTTGGATAATCTACGCACTATCTACTATAAGCCGCAGCCAAAAATTAACAAAGCAATAAAAGAAACAATGGAATATTTCGTACCAGCAGCTAGTTACCTAGGGTTAGGTGTGGTGCGAAGAGAATTTTCATATATCTGCAGTAGTTATTAAAGCAATCAGAGGGGCAGGCTATAACCTACCTTAGTACTATGAATGGAGTAGAGTAATGAACAAATTAACAAGAGGAATCAAAACCCATCAAACTAACATCAAAGCATTAGAGCATCTCATTGCAGGCTACAAACTGGCAAGAGACATGAAGTTTGAAGAAGCATTAAAAAGTTTTAATAAGGCATTAAGAATTAAGCCTAATTGTGCAGAAGCACATACTGGCAAAGGTAGTGTGTTTTTGAAATTAAGACGATATGAGGAATCAATCAAGGAATATGATCTAGCCATTAAGTTTAATCCATATGATCCCGCAGGATCATATGGCAGTAAAGGTTTGGCTATAATGCAGCTTGAAAGATATGAAGAGGCGATTATTGCTTTTGACAAAGCAATAGAACTAGATTCTACCTCTGCTTTGGCGGCATATCAGACAAAGGGCAAGATATTGCAGGATTTGAGGCGATATGATGAAGCGGTTAGCATGTATGATCAAGCTCTATCATGCACAAATATCAATATTTACCAAACACAAACAATAATGCTTTCAAAAGTAGGGATCTACATAGAGCAAAAAAAGTGGGATGAGGCAGAGGCGATATTAGAGGATTCAAGATTAAGAGAGGTATGGGAGGAGTCTAAAAGCCTTCAGAATGTATTACTTGCTAAATGTGCATATGGCAAAGGAGAGTATGAAAAATCATTAAAATATTGTAACGAGGCGATTAAGTTGGACAACGATATGCTGAGTACAGAAGCATTACATATTAAGATCTCATGTTTGATTGTATTAGAGCAAAGAGGAGCAATAATTGCGACTGAGAATGCAGGGCTGCAAAGAGATATGAATGATGGCTGGCTTTTGATGTCTAGAGCAATCAGGAAAATAGAAGAGGGGGATTTAGAAGAAGCAGAGAGTTGTTTCAAACGAGCACAAAGGTTTGGAGGAATAGGAGGAGAAAAAGTAGCAGAGATAGAGATATGTTACTTCTTGATGCGTGCTATCCAGTTAGAAGCATGTGGCAAGTACAGGGAAGCAATTGAGTCAATCAATGAAGGTTTTTCCCACAAGCTAGAGTTTCATCGCCAAAGCCTGCTGCGTCATAAAGCAGTATGCTTAAACCAAATAGAATATTTTGCAGAGGCTTTAGAATATTGCGATGAGTTTCTAGCTCATGATACATCTCTAGCAAATGATCCATATCGTATGGAGGTATTAGCAGAAAAGGCCCGAGCTCTGCATGAACTTGGTCAATATAGTGCAATGCATGAAATCATCGGAGATGTAAAATATCAATTATCTGAATTTGTTGAGGATCCAGAAAAGGAAAGCAATGGACAAGTATTGGCATTTCCTGCAAATCAAAAAATGAGTTAATAAGACAACAGTTTCATCATCTTTTCTTTTACAGATATAGCGGGGGCGGCACGCCATCCTCATATACTTTAATTAACAAACAATAAATAAGGACTAACAATGTTTAAAATAATAAGAGCGGTAAGACAAATATTAAATAGTATCAATAGTATTAAGGATTTAACAGAGAGCAGTATGGCAGCAGAGCCTAAGTACCTAAGGGCGAGTGAGGAAGAAGGATATATAGAGGATGCAAGAGATGAGTTTGTATTTATAAGAGTTTTACCGGATTATGTTGAGGCTAAAGCAAAATACAGTATATGTGGTTTAAGAGAAGAAGTTCACCCTATAGATTGGTTAGGGATTAAAAAAGGAGCAGATGCAAGATTTGCAGAAAAGATAATACGCAAAGCAATTAAAGATTTCTTAGTTATTAAGAATACTGTTGAGGAGTTTAAGGAATTTAAAAGCCAAGGATATAATTTTAAGGAGGTTCGAGATTCAATTGCAAATCATAACTCATTTCAATGTGAGAATATTGAAGGGAAAAGCAGCAGTAATAACAGTAGTATCAGCAAAAGTTTAAGTGAACGTATGAAAGGGCTATCTATATCAGGATATATATCACGCTATGCGGGTGATGATGGTTTAAGGCAGGATATCGAAGACGTGATGCACAAGAAAGCATACGTCATGCAAGAATTTATGATGAGAGTATCGGAGTTACCAGCTTATGAGGTTCAGTTTGATCAACTGAAGCAGGTAGATATTTTAGGAGAGCATTAAAGCTTTAAGCTAGTTTTATAAGCATAAATAATATTTTTAGTGAATTGGATTTAAGAAAATGCAAAACAATCATAATACTGACAAAAAAAGTGCAGCTGAGTTATTAGAAGAATTTGAAAAGAAATATAATTATCGAGGTAGTAAAGAGGTAAATCTTACTAAGATGCAAAATAGTGATACTGGCATGCAAGAGCAAGTAACAGAAGAGCATATAGAGCCAGCACTTGAATGCCGAGACCAGGAAAGAGAGAAAATACTGTTATTAACTAAGAAATGTCTAACTGATCCTAAATACAAAGAGTTTGAGTCATATATCAAGCAAACGGCAGAGCAACATATCTTGTTGCATCATGAGGCATATTTAAAAGAAGCAGATGGAGGCAAGCAGCTTCACGCTAACGACAATGGTGTTTCTGCTAAAACCTTCAAGTCATGTGTAGTATCAGGGAGTTACAGCAACACTAAAGCTCCCGAGGTATCACGATGATACTACTAAACAATGCGAGTATACGTAATATTTAATCAGATTAAGAATTTAGTAGTAATATGCTCAAAATACATAAATGCAAAATAATTTTTGCTCCATTCGTAAAATTAAAGAAATGCATGCCATATATGGTATTTGTTGCTATTTTTTTTATTTACAATATATGTGTATATTTTTATTTGGAGCGTCTTAATAAAACAAGAGATCAATTATTAATGAAAAATATGATGCATACTATTAATGTATTTCTGATGCAAGATTTAGAAAATGCACTGAATGTTGATATTGCAGATAGGGGATTTTTGCTACTAAAAGATTATTCTGAATCTCAGTCATATGAACTAAAAGCAAATCTAGCAAATACACCAATTATAGTAGCAAATAGTACAATCTATATTAGAAATGCTCATAGTATTTTAATGTTTCCACTACAAAGAGTGACACAGGCAATAGTTAAGATTATTCCTGATTATGTTTTATATACTATAAGTATTAATCAAAATAAGATCATCGATTATAATAGTGGTGTTGGGGTTCATAAGGTAATCTTCAAGCACAACATTAACGAGCAAATTAGTACTGAATATCAGTTTTGGATTAATAAAGCTTCCTCGTACTATTTAACTCATCAATCAACACTAAATAAGCACATGCTTACTAATACTATAGTATCCTTTATTGTGTGTTGTTCATTAATGTATTTATATAGATTAATTAGCAGAAATATTACGTATAAAATAGCAGAATTAGAAAGTGATTTAGTAAAAGAGAGAAGTGCTAAAGAAGCTTTTTTATCTCATAGAAAAGCCAATCAGAAATTAACGACGTATTTTGTCAAGAAAGCAACCGAGGAGTTTGTCCGCAAAAAACTTAAGGAAGATCATACTCAAGAAGTAGAATTAGAGGGCATAGACCCAAGTAATTATTTATTTCCTATTCGTTTTACTAATCCTAAAACAACTGATATTAATATTACTAAATTAGTTCAAGATCTCAACAAATATTTTGCTGAGCATACTAGACATGCAGATATTAAGTATTTTTTCAAAAATGACTTTTTAGTAGTAGATTGTAATGAACATGTATTTTTACAGTTAATTTACAGCTTGTTATCAAATATCTTGTATTTCATGGATGAGCAGAGTGATAGGCGAAAACATTTAGAAGTACATTTCAAGAAGAATAAGTTAATTATTATATACGAGAGCTTTAAGCTAAATGAGCAGACAATGATTAAAGTATCCAACAATCATAGTGCAGATCGTATTGATCCATTTATTCTTAATTGTGAGAGGATATTTGAATCATTAAAGTATCATAAATTAAGTTATAAAGTCTATGATTCAGATAACAAAAATATTATAGAGATTAATTATAAGAAAACATCTATGAAGAAAACGCAAAATAATAAAGAGCTTGCACAAATCATAGACCTTGCTCAATTTAAATATACGAAAGAAGAAAATTAATATCTAATTTCAACATGAACAAAATACAAAGACTATTATTAACAATAATGATTTTGATGATGCCAAATATAACAACTAAAGCACAAATCACTAATATGATTGAGCCAGTAAGCTATTTTGTCAACCATGTGCGACAACTAAGTATGGCTACGGACAACTTAAATGAGTATAGACAGGCTAGTCTAGTAGGAATTAGCGGGATAGGGAAGACTCAAATTGCTCGAATGTATGCACATGAGCATAAAAGAAAATACGAAATTATTTGGTTTGTAGATTGCAATCTAGATATTAATGAAGAATTGCTAAAGCTAGCCAAGGCAATTAATAAAGATGCAGGCACTGCATTAATTTTAGAAGATGCTGCCACAGTAAAAAAGGAAATCATAACTTACTTAGCCAGTAAAAAACAATGGTTATTAGTTTTTGATAACTTAAAAATAAATACTAATGACAAGGTAGAGGAATTTATCACTTGGGAGCATAATGGTCATATCATGTTTTGTGCTCAGGAAAGTAAGTTAATGCCGCACATAGTGAGGGTTAACAGTTTTAGCAAGATTGATACAACCACGTTAATTAAGCACATCATGGCAAGACCAGACCAGAGACTAGCTGATTTTCTTATGGAAGAATTTAAAGGATATCCTGTATTAATAGTTCAGGGTGTGCAGCTCATTAATCACGTACCAGGCTTGAGTCAAGAAGAATATAGAAAGAAGATACATCAATCGAAAGACAAGATTCATGCAAACATTCAACTTGCTATTAATCAGTTAAGCACTAGTAGCAGAATGTTAATTAATAGAATAGCGTTAATTAATAATCAGGCTTTTTCAAAAGAATTTCTAAAAATAATCACCGATAGTAAAGACACATTAGATGATGATTTGTACCAACTATCAAAGTTGGCACTCATTAGCAACATAGATGCAAGTGATAATCCTGTTTTTGAGATGCATGATATAGTAGCCAATAAAATTATGGAAATAAACGGTCAGAATAATAATACAAGGTTATTAGAAAAGATTATAGGCAATCTTGTACAAGAAATACCAACAGCAGGTAAACATACCGCATACATTTTTTACAATGGTAAGACAATTCTTGATAATCTTAAAATTATTACTGGATATGAAAATATATATCAAATTAACATCGATAAATTATTATCTCTGAATTTATTATTAATGCAAAATTATGTGAATAGATCTGAATATTACAAAGCAGAAAAATTATATGATTGGTTTAATAAGAATGACAATGACGGCAATTTTAAATTATCCATAATGGACAATGATACAATATTATCATATGCAAGGTACTTATCTATTAATGGTGGCTATTGCAAAACACGACTTGCAAACTGGCATAAGGCATTAGAATACTATTTAAAAGCACAAAAAGTATTTGTCCAAATTCAAGGATATCCAAACATAAAATGTAACTTATTATATAATATAGCCAATTCTTATATTGCATTAGGTCAAATAGAAGACGCCAAGACTGAATTAAATAGGATATCCGAGAGTAATGAATTTTCTGATGAAGTAAAAGGGAAGGAGTCACGAATAATAAAATCGAAGTTATACTATACTATTGGTGATCAGGAGTTAGCATTAATTGAAAGCTACAAAGAAATCAAGCAAGTATTAAAAAGCGGCATACAACATAATGACATTTATCTTACACATAACTACTTACTGAGAGCTGAAATACTAAATACGTTAGGGAAATATGAGGAAGCAAAAAAACAATTAGAAGCATTATATGACATGCATGTAGTTGTTACAATGCTAAATCATGAAATATTTGGTAGAATTTTTACGCAAATGTCGAGAGCTGAGTTAGGACTCGGTAAGCACGAGGCAGCTTTAGAGTATGCTGAGAAAGCCATAAAAATATTTATTGCCGATACAAGCAGACCTAATAAAAATATAGCAACGTCGTATGATACGGAACTAGCCAAAGCGTTTTTTGCAAAAGGTGATGCATTATCAGCAATGGGACAGTACTCGCAAGCAATGAAAGAATATTTAAATGCTGAACTGTTATACTGGAATAACTATAAAGATAATATCGGCAATATTGATGAAGTCAGTAGGCTTTATCTATCTGCTGTAAAGTGTTGCTGTCATCTTGAAAATAAAAAGATGTATATGAGTCAGTATTACTAAGG
>CAZJDC010000029.1:0-9129 GCA_964544715.1 uncultured Rickettsia sp.
TAGAAGCAAATAATCAAGATAAAAGTAAGATTTATTTGATATGTGATAATGCTGGGGATATTATAGCTCAAAAAAGGTAAAAGAATATCTACAATACAGTAAAATAGAGTTACTATTTTTGCCAGCAAATAGTCCTAATGTGAACCCAATTGAACAACTGTGGAAATTTATGCATTCTGTTGTAAGTAAAAATAAATTTTTTGCGAATTTTGAGATATTTACTAATTCTATACGATTATTTTTTGAAAATATTGAAAAATATTCAAATATATAATTTCTTCATTAGTAAATGACAATTTTTAAACCATTGTTCCTAATCACTTTAATAACTCTTCATTTTGAAGAAGTATACAGAACCATGGTGAATACGCAACGCGCGTTACTTAATAAGTATTAACAAGAATTTTATATAAAAGTTGGGTATTTTAATTTTGACTGAGAGGATGATGTAACAATGCTTTTTTAAGATGGTTTGTTTGAAGATGAGTATATATTTGAGTAGTAGAGATATCAGCATGACCTAATAGGTCTTGAATAACACGTAAATCCGCTCCACCCTCAAGCAAATGACTTGCAAAGCTATGACGCAATACGTGCGGGGAAATATGCTCAGGATTAAGCCCAGCGTAAAGAGCAGCGGATTTTAGAAGAATAGCAAAATTTTGTCTTGTCATATAACTAGTAGCAGCTGAAGAGGGAAATAAGTAAATCAGATTTTTTGGTTTTGTTTTGTTTACAAAATTATCTCTAACTGCTAAATACTTAACAAGACTATTAACTGCCTGCTCATTTATTACTATTATTCTTTCTTTATTACCTTTACCAAGCACAGAAAATACTTTTCTTACTTCTCGTGACATTTTATTAGTTAAAACATCACTAAGCTTAAGGCTAACTAATTCTGAAACTCTAAGACCGCTTGCATAAAGCAAATGAATCATTGCATTAAGCCGGACACTTTTAGGTGAATTATCTTGCGAGCAATATTCAAGCAATGACTTAATTTCATCTATAGATAATATTTCAGGAAGTTGATTTTGATATTTTGGCAAATCTACATTTAGTAGCGGATTTAGGTTAGTGTGGTTTTCATTAATTAAAAATTCATAATAACTTTTTATAGTTGATATTTTTCGGTTAATAGAACGAGCTTGTAAACCATTTACTGCTAAATACTCAATCCAATTTCTAGCATTTTCAGTAGTAATACTGAATTCTGATAGCTTTTGCTTGGCAAGGTAATTACGAAAATCTAATAAATCACGCTTATAACTAAGTATGGAATTTTTTGATAATGCTCGCTCAGCGAGTAACATTTCTAGGAATTGTGAAATAAATTCCATAAAATTTTTAATTTTAGATGGAGGCTAGGGTCGGAATCGAACCGACGAATAGAGGATTTGCAGTCCACGGCATTACCACTTTGCTACCCAGCCAGTATAATCACATTAATACTAGCAATATTCAGAGAAAAAAGCAAATATATTTTATACTCCTCGTCATTGCGAGCCACTGCAAGTGGCATGGCAATTTATACAAGATCACTAATCTGCAATTTTGCAAATAGTTTAATTTGGAAATTAATACACTCTGCATCACCTTGTGCTCCTATTTCAGCACACTTATTAGCTTTAAGTAATAGGTCATAATCTCTTGCTAAATCTGCAAAGACAAAATCCATCTCACCGCTTTGCTTTATGCCTAAAATTTCGCCACTACCACGCAGTTTTAAGTCCTGCTCAGCAATATAAAATCCGTCATTAGTTTGTTTCATTATCTCAAATCTACCACGTCCACCTGTACCAAGTCTTTTAGGATTATATAGCAATATACAATATGACTGTAAACTACCCCTCCCTACTCTACCGCTTAGCTGATGGAGCTGAACAAGCCCAAACCTGTTATCATTTTCAATAATGATTAAAGTTGCTTCTGGTACGTCTATTCCAACTTCAACAACAGTTGTTGCAACTAGTATTGTGATTTCGCCATCCTTGAAATTGCTTCATTAAAGCATCTTTTTGCTCATTTTTCATCTTACCATGAATAATATCAATTGAATTAAAACGATTCAGTGCATCCATTTGGATACCAAAATCAAGCTGTGGTATGACATCGGAGGTGTTTGATTGCTCTATCAGTTGGCATATCCAATATATCCGCTCGCCTGCAATAATTTTCTTATTTATCTCTTTTATAATATGCTCAATTTTATTGACCGACATAGTATTGGTTACGATAGGCAGCTGATTTTTTGGTTTCCCTTGCAGTTTGGAAATAGTCATATCTCCAAACATTGTTAGGGCAAGACTTCTTGGTATCGGCGTTGCAGTCATAACCAAAACATCGGGGTTTTTACCTTTATTTATTAAGTCAAGTCTCTGCTGCACGCCAAATCTATGCTGTTCATCTATAACTATATAACCTAGCTTATTAAAGCTTACTTTTTATTGAAATAAAGCATGAGTACCTACTAGTAGGTTTATATCGCCTCTCTCAAGCCGTAACATAATATTTATTCTAGCCGAGCCAAGTATTTTACCGGTAAGTAACCCAACTGTTATATCGGTATTTTTTAAAGCTGTAACGAAAAACTCGTAATACTGATTTGCTAGCAGGTCAGTCGGTGCCATCAAGGTTGCCTGAAAACCTATAGCCGCTACATTCACCGCCGTGAAAAGTGCTACCCAAGTTTTACCTGAACCGACATCACCTTGTAATAATCTCATCATCTCAAAACCGGAAGCTTGGTCTCTCTCTATCTCCTATATTACCTACTTTTGATAAGTTGTTAATTCAAACCCCAACTCGTTTAATATACTTGCTTGAACCTGTTCTGCTTTTAGGGTAAATATTACCTTGCTTCCCGACACAATCTGCGTACGTACGTTAAAAAGAGATATTTGATTAGCTATTAGTTCCTTGGCGGCAAGGGATTTTGTGATGTCATTGTCGCTCCCCTTTATGTCATTCCCGCTCATGCGGTAATCCAGTACTGTGTTTTCCTGGATCCTCGCTTTCGCGAGGATGACGTAGAAAGCCACGAGATGACATCGGATGACATATCCCATTCAATCCTTCCAAATTTTCTAGCATCTCTTCCAAATAATCCCTTACCTCCTTGTCATGCACGTTCTTACACTTTTCCTCAAATATATCCAATGCTTGTATAATATATGAGTATTATTGCGTATTATTAATTAGATAGGTTAAAGAATAGATAGGTTCTATTTCCTGTGCAAGTTTAGGATTAACAATAAATTCAGGATGTAAGATTTGCAAATGATAATCAAAAAACTGTACCTTACCGTTGATAATATGCTTTGTTCCAATTTTAATGTATTAAAGATAAACGGCGGCGGTTTATGAAAAAATACCAACAGCAGAGAGCCGGTATCGTTATCTGCGGTGATCCTTAACGTCTGATAGCTTTTATTAGGCATATTAACACTTTCAATTGTCACTTCTACTTGAATTAAATCCCCCTCTCTAACCTCCGTTAGATTAGGCGATAATGTTTTTGTTTGATCAGAACAGAGGAATAAAATATTACATCACGAATATTACC
Source organism: uncultured Rickettsia sp. (assembly GCA_964544715.1). Classification (GTDB taxonomy): domain Bacteria; phylum Pseudomonadota; class Alphaproteobacteria; order Rickettsiales; family Rickettsiaceae; genus Rickettsia. The sequence continues at coordinate 3,569 of CAZJDC010000029.1, forward strand.
AATACCAAGCCTTCTAAGTGAAGCTACAGTATATTAATAAAAGCTTTGGATTGGGTAAAATAGGAATTGCTCTAAAATGATTAGCATATATAATTATATATTATTATTTAATATAATGATTAAATATACACTTAAGAATAATAAAAAATAATTATTTAATTCATACCAGAGATGGAAATCACTTTTGATCTCTAGTACTCATTATTTTAAGATTTATAAATCTAATTTGAATCCTGCTCTAACTATAGCTGAAGATGCTAAAGGCATACCTTCTATCAACCCTGCTGTTTTATAACCGCCTGAACCAACTATTTGAAATGTATCATTTAAGCTCAGTTCAAAATCAACAGCTCCAAAACCACTTTTTTACATTTTTCTTGTAAAGGAGGTAGCGGTTAACATTTTAGGATGATTCCAATAAGCAGCTTCTAAACCTAAAAAAATAAAATCAACCACTTTCATCTCTCAAATGAAAGTGGTAAATTTTCAACGTGAGGTTTGTTTGCGTAGATCCAAAAACTCCTTAGATGCCATCTAGTTGCTTGTACCTGAGGCATCCAGCTACAAGTAAGCTAGATAACAAGATTGAATATGATCCACGGAACAATACCAGCCAACGGGCTAACAGGAGAAAATGTTCCACGCAACACCTTCTCGTGGCAATGATATATTCGTCATGCAACAAAATGCTAGACACAAGCGACTAGATGACAAAGAGCTATGGGTTATACCTTAACGGGCATTACGACAAATATATCCTTAGGACTGGCAGGGAATTTAATAAGTACTGGTGCAGAAACACTTGAAAAGTATAACTCTACTAAATCTGATTTTATAGCCTTTAAGACATCTTCTAAATATTGCGGGTTGAAGCCTATATCTAAAGTAGTTTCGCCATTATACTCATAAAAATTTTCTGTTTCTGTAGAAGAATTAATAACTTCTTTTGCATTTCCTCGTGCTTCCCCTATTGCACTAATATCTAAAGCTTCACTGGACAGTGACAATTTTACTGCTCTAAATTTTTCAACTGTTATTATCGCTATTCGCTCAATGCTATCTGCAAATATTGTGCGATTAATTACTAGTTTTGAGCTACTCTTTTCTGGAATAAAGCTACTGTAATCAGGGAATGTACCATCAATCAGCTTTGACAGCATAATAACATTTTCGTTGCATATAAACTTGATTTTATTACTACTTAACAGTATCTCTATATCAGCATGTGCATTTTTAGTATCTTTTACTATTTTTAAAATCTCTTCGGCACTTTTTTGGGGTAATATAACACCGAAATCTTCTATTTTTTCAGTTAATGCTATAGATGAAACAGAAAGTCTATGCCCATCAGTACTTGCGGTGTAAAACTCCCCCTCTTTAACATGCAGATAAATACCGTTTAGATTATATCTAGTTTCATCTAAAGACACTGAAAACTTTGTTGATTCAATTATTTTAGCAAATTCAGCACAAGCAATCTTAAAGCTTGCTTCCGGATTAATATTATCCATCACTGGAAAAGATTCTACTGGCAACGTAAATAAATTAAAGCGACAATTCTTTCCTGTGATTTCAAACCCGGTAGTACCTAAATCAGTTAAGGTAAGCTCTAAATCAGGAAGCTTTCTAACTATATCATTTAAAATTTTAGTGGAGACAGTAAGCTCTCCCTTGCTTACTACCTGCACTCCTATTTTTTGGCTCAAATATAAATCCATATTAGTAGAGCTAAGCTCTAACTGGCCATCCTTTGCTGATAATTTTATATTTGCAAGCTCGGATATTACATTACGCTTTTCAACAACAGAACTTGCAAAACCAAGTGCTTGAACTAACGTTTTTGTCTCAACTATTACCTTTAACATATTGTTATTCTCTTAATATTCCTTGAAATTTTTGTTCTACCGAAGTGATTAACTCTTTGCTAAATGAATTTAAATCTTCTTTAGTTAAAGTACGATCATCGGCTTGCAGCCCTACTCTAATTGCAATAGATTTTTTACCTTCAGGTAATTTATCACCGCTATAAATATCAAATATTATAACTGATTTGAAAATCTTTTTATTAAAATTATTTATATACGATATTATTTCACCGACCGGTTGATCATGAGATATAATAAACGCATAATCTCTAAAATTAGCTTGATAGTCAGATATTATAAACTCATCTCTCTTTCCGAATTTAGCTTTAGGCATAGGTAAATTCGTTATATTTAGTTCAAACGCAAATACTTCCTCTTTAATATCATAATGCTTTAATATTTTAGGATATATCTGCCCAAAATGACCTAAAACATTTTTACCTAGAGCTAAATTTGTCGATCTAGTCGGATGATAATATAAAGGTGTAGCCTGATTTGATAAAATACATTTTTCTATAGATAAACCGGCATAATCAAAAACAGTTTCCAGATCATTTTTAAGGTCAAAGACATCATATCTACGCCCCATCGAATGATGATTCTTACTGTTATCTGAACCAATTACAACTGCCGTTAAATAAGTTGCGTCTGTATTTAAATTTAGAAAACTTGGACCGACTTCAAAAAAGGCCATATCTTTTATTGAGCGTGCAAGATTTTTTTTAACTATAGCAAGTAAATTCGGCACGATAGTAGGACGCATATAATCATCCTCAACACTTATAGGATTGAGCAAAAATAACTCTTCTTTTAGCTCGGTAAATAATGTAGCGTCCTTGCTATTCATAAATGAGTTGGTCACTACTTCATCATAACCTTTGCTTGCAAGTATCCTTTTAAAACTTAAAATTCTTTTATGATCTCTTAAGCGACTATTATCCTGATCTAATTCTGGTAGCTTTATGCTCTCTATCTTATCATAACCATAAATACGGGTTATTTCTTCTACAATATCCTGTAAAATATTGATATCATGACGCCATGATGGAGAAGTTATTTTTATTACCTCATCTTTAATATCAGTAGCAAAGCCAAGTTTATTTAAAATTACTTCTATCTCTTTGAGATTTAACTTAATTCCGGTAGTTTTTTCTAGATAATTTACTGGAAAATCTATAGGATTTTTTACAGTTTGTTCAGTACTTTCTATTAATATTTCAGATACTTCACCACCATCACATATCGATAAAATAAGATCAGCTGCTATATCTAAAGCTTTCGTGGTAAATTCTCTATCAATATTACGCTCAAAACGATATCTAGAATCAGTATCAATTTGTAGCATCCTACCACTTGCTGCAACCATTTTAGCGTTAAAACAAGCAGCTTCTAACAAGATATTTGTTGTATTTCTATCGCAGCTACTACTAATCCCACCAATAATACCAGCTAAAGCTTGCACTCCATTTTCGTCTTTTACTACTATATCACTTTCATCAAGTATATATTTTTTATCATTTAAGGCGTGGAAGTCAGTTGTGTCACCATCGTCATACCGCGACTTGATCACAGTATCTTTAGAGTTGCCTTGGATCCTGCGGTCAAGCCACGGGATGACATCCTTTGTACCATGACGATCTACAACAATACCCCCCTTTATCTTATCTGCATCATAAGCATGCATAGGTTGACCAAAACTATAGGAAATGTAATTTGTAACGTCAACTAAGCTTGATATAGGCTTTATACTAATACTTTTAAGCAATTTCTGAAGCCAATCAGGACTTGGCTTATTTTTTAAATTTCTTATTTCTCTAAATCCAAATAATGGACAAGCTTCTTTATCAACTATTTTCAGCTTTACTTTAGAGACAAAAATACTTTTCACCACAGGAATTTCAAGTTCTTTAAGTGTTCCTATTCCTTTTGCTGCTAAATCTCTTGCAATACCGTAAACCCCTAACGCATCACCACGATTAGGGGTAACGTTAATTACAAATACCGTATCATCTAAGCCGTAATATTTGGTGAAATACTCCCCAATGACCGCTTCTTTAGGTAATTCTATAATCCCTTCGGACTCAGAAGCGAGCAATAACTCCTCTTCAGAGCAAAGCATACCAAAACTTTTTTCCCCTCTAATATTAGATTCCTTAATCTTAAATTTGCCGTTTGGGATAAGGACTCCAATATTAGCAAGCACTACTTTAATACCGGCTCTTGCATTGCTTGCACCACAAACTATTTGCAAATTACCATTTTTGGTTTCAACATCACAAAGTTGTAACTTATCAGCTGAGGGATGGGGTTTAGTGTTTGCAATATATGCTACTTCAAATTTTTGTAAATCTGCTGCTTTATCTATTATTTCTTCCACTTCAAGTCCTATAGCGGTTAAGCTTTCAGCAATTTCAGTAACTGAAGCTGATGTCTCTAAAAACTGTTTTAGCCATGATAGTGTAAATTTCATTTCGTAAGTCCTACTGCTAAATTCGGTATATCAAAAGCAGGAAAACCATAATGTTTGAGCCAACGCATATCTCCTTCAAAAAATTGCCTTAAATCTTTAATATTATATTTCAGCATTGCAAAACGCTCTACTCCAAGTCCGAAAGCAAAACCTTGATACTCATTGCTATCGATACCGACATTTTTAAACACGTTTGGATGAACCATTCCGCATCCTAAAACCTCAAGCCATTTATCGGTTTTACTCATTCGAATATCAACTTCGGCAGAAGGTTCGGTAAACGGGAAAAAGCTAGGCCTAAAACGTAGATCAATATTCGCGTTTTCAAAAAAGCATCTTATAAATTCTGTGATAACATATTTTAAATGTCCCATATTGATATCTTTATCAATAACAAGCCCTTCTATTTGATGAAACATCGGCGTATGAGTCATATCCGAGTCCGATCTATAAGTTCTACCCAGGGCTATAAACCTAAAAGGTGGTTTGCCCTTTTTCATTGCCCTAATTTGCACTGTTGAGGTATGAGTGCGTAGTAATAGCGGTTTATCGTCTTCTTGACCTTTTAAATAGAAAGTATCATGCATTTGCCTCGCAGGGTGGTCATCCTCAAAATTAAGAGCAGTAAAATTATGGAAATCATTTTCAATATTTGGACCATCTTCTATCGAAAAACCAAATTTAGCAAATACTTGGATTAATTCTTCCATGCATTGCGTGATTGGATGGATTGAGCCTTGATTATATTTACGGGCAGGAATAGTTAAATCAATTTTATCGGCAGCAAGCTTTAAATTTAATTCCTGCTCCTCTAGAATCTCTTCTTTGGTTTTTATTATATTCTGCAATTTTTCTTTTAACTTATTGATTTTTAAACCAAATTCTTTACGTTCTGTCTCACTTAAAGAACCTAATTTTTTAAGCTCACTAGTGACTATACCATTTTTACCCAAAAATTCTACTTTATATTCTTGTAAAACTTTTAGATTTTTCACAAACAGAATTTTTTCTTCCGCTAGCCTTAATATTGTTTCTATATTATCCATGATTTTTTATTGTTACCCTAATATATAATTACTATAGTAGTATCTATAACCCTCGCTTTTTCCACCATTCGTCTGTATTAAACTCAGGAGGTATTTTTCCTCATTATCCCAATTTTTTTCTGTTATTGTTGGGTAGAAACCATAACATTTACTCCATATTTAAATTGAAATTAGTTTCAA
>CAZJDC010000030.1:0-9116 GCA_964544715.1 uncultured Rickettsia sp.
CTTGCTTAGCTAAATCTATTTTCCCAGGAATTAACTTAGGTTTCTTATAACTAAACCAAGTATGATCTAACAGCTTGATTACCACAGCTAATGTATAAATTACTCCATATTGACGTTCTATGAACAAACCTATATCTCTAGCATACACATAATTATTATTTTCTAGTTAATCTATTAACTCGGATTCCTACTGTCCAGTAAGTTTACTATCACTACCGCTATTTCCAGGCTTAAGCTTCTGAGCATTATGATAATCTTATTGAATATTTTTTTATCCATTCATCACTAACTAATAACACTTTCGATATCTCAACAATACTATAGCAATCATCATACATAACAACAGCTTTGATTCTATCACAAATTCTCTTATCCCTTTCGCTTCTATATGGTAAAGCTTTAATTCTTCTCTTTCTACTGATATATATTTTCTATAAAATCATTCTTACTGAATAACACACTTGCTGACTTCTTGGACAATTATTCATTTACTAGAGGGTAGACACAAGAAGAATGGTATTACAAATCCATTATCAACTTGAATTTTTCACCGCTATCGAGAATTTTACTATCCGTATTATAAATAATTGGATCATTAATTTTCTCATGACCGAATCTATCAGTTTTAAACACCGGTATTTTTAAACTATTTGCAAAATTACTCAGTACTAACATTGTGATTTTCGAGTCTTTATCAAACGTACCAAATATTATAGCTTTAATATTTTCAAGTAATCCGGTTTGTTTTAATTGGAGCAAAGCACGATCTAACTGATAAGGAGCTACATTTATATCTTCTAAAAAAAGAATCTTACCAGCAGTTTTTATTTGCCATCTAGTTCCTATACTACTTAACACTATAGTTAGGTTACCACCGGTTAGCTTGCCACTAACAAGCTTGGTTGGTTTTGCTACATCGTTAAGAGTTGTTAAATCATTAATGATAGCTTGTTTCACTTTACCCTGCAATATTTCAGCGAGTTTTATCAAATTACCTTGATCTTGTTCGGGTTTTAGCAAACCAGATAGATTGGTGCCATGTATTGTTTTCCATCCCCATTCTTGCGATAGAAAAAGGTGCAAAGCCGTTATATCACTATATCCTATAAAAAACTTTTCTTTATTTGGTTTTGGAAGTGGTAATAAATTAGTAATTAATCTTGCTGACCCATAACCACCTCTTAAACTCCATACTATATTGCTAGATTCATTATATAAGGCATCTTTTAAACAATTAAATCTGATTTCATCAGTACTTGCTAAAAATGGTAGATCACCTTTGCTAAAACATTTAGCCGGCATATTTAAGTTCAGAGCTTTGATATTTTTTAAATCGGATAAAGTTTTGCTATCAGCACCCGAAGCCGGTGCAACAACATTAATTGGAATATTTTTTAATAGCTGAGGCATTGTAGCTTGTGAAAAAGCTGATAGTGAAGAATATAGTAATATTAATGAAATTAGATTTTTAAGTTTCACGAATTTATTATGAGAGTTTTACCATTGTGTCATGATTAACTAAGAATGGCTTTACGGCATAGCTTGGTTTTTTCGTAACTGCAAGGATAGGTAAAGCTAAGGGCATAGAAATCTCATTTTATTATCCTGAGATTGCTTCCGTCGAAACTTACAGTTTATCCTTGCAATAACGACGTAAGGCAAGCCTTACGTCAGAACATTTTGCCTATTAAGCGCCTCAAAGCTTCATATCTAAGTAAGAATATTCACCTCCAGTAAGCTTTACTTCTTCTTCTTTGAATTGATCTATATTAAAATAGAGATATTCTGCTAATTTATCGGTAGTGCCTACTCTCTCAGATATTTCCTGTATTTCTGAACACCCTTTTTTTCTATTATAAAAATCATACGCTAGTTGTAATGTTAGCTCATTTTTTATAACTTCACTATCTTCAGGTAATAACATTTTTATATTGTAATCTAAATCTAGGATTTTATCTTTGTCATATAATAATTTTATTAATTCCTTAAACTTAACTTCTTTACCATTAATAAGCGTTATTTTTTGATCCGCCTTCATAAGCTTATTTTGTGCTATTTTATTAGCAATAGAATAATATGGATTGGTTACATGATATTTTGTAAATAATTCTTTTGTCAAGATATTATTCCATTTTGCAGGATATTTTTCCATATTTTTAAGAGCAGTACCAACACATCCATCGGGATTAATACCTAATTTTTTTGCTGTAGTCATATATGCTACTACACTACCAGGATTTAATTTTGCAAAATGCTGTTTAAATTCATTTGTGACATCATTTACTTCATTGCTATATTTTGTTTCTACCAAAGCTTTTAATACTAGCTCAGCCTGTTCACCCTTTTTTTGGTTATCGCCACCTGAATTAGAAGTACTTGATATCCATTTATATTTAATTGGCTCTTGTTTATTAAGAGGATTCAAAGGATGTGGCATCCCAATATCAAAAGTTTTTCCATTTTCATGATTAATACCTAACTGGCTAAGCATTTCCTTAATATTATGCACGTTACTATCATGATCATTAGAGTCTTTGCTATCTGCTGTGTTCATTTGAATACCAAATTTTTTAAGTACTGTTCCTAATGGCATAGTTTCCTCCGTTAATTTATTGTTATACCTATATAATAATGATATTATATCAATATGTCAAAACAAATATTAATATAAATTAACTTTTTGATATATCACAAGCATGCAAATCTTGCCTAAATTTGAATGTACTATTTTTATTTAAAATAGTACGATAAATCTGAATATTCTCAAGAACTCTTTGCACATAATCTCTTGTTTCTCGATAAGGTATAAGCTCTATCCAGTCAATCACTTTTCTCATATCCTTGATATTCCTTGGATCGCCGAATCTATCTATCCATTTCAAGACATTATGACTACCAGCATTATAAGAGGCAATCGATAAAATATAAGAACCTCGATGATCACCAAGTAATTGGTTAAAATAATGAGTACCAAGTTTAATATTATATGCAGGATTTCTAGTTAAATCGGATATGTTACATTTAACGCTTATAGATTTAGCAGTATCACAAGCTGTTTTGTCAATAAGCTGCATTAAGCCCCTAGCATTTGCACTACTGACCGCTTTATGATCAAAAACAGATTCTTGCCTAATTATTCCATAAGTTAAATGAGGATCTATAGGAAGCCCTGCAAGATTATAAGGGGTTGGGAAAGCACAATTTGGAATAAAAATATTATTTTGAGCAGCAATTTTTGCAACATCAACCATATGGTTAGCATGATTAGTTGACTTAATAATATTTGCGATTACTAAAATCTCAGCAGGATTTTTAGTATCTTTAATAGCAGCTTTAGAATATATAACAGCTAATTTATGTTTATCATATTTAACTAGTAATCTTATTGCTTTAATAATACCTTTATTCTCAATAGCTTTTCTTTCTTCATTATTAACTACAGGTACAGGCGGTAATACTAAATTAGTTTTATTTAACTCAATACTTGCTACCTGACCGTAAAAGGTAAAGGAGTATTTAGTAGCCTGTTCGTAAAATTGCTTAGCAGTTTGTTTATTGCCTTTTGCTTCATAACTTCGCCCTAACCAATAATATCCACGTGCTAAACTAATTGGAGTTTTAACAATTTTGATAAATTTATTAAAATGTACTAATGCCTGATCAGGCTTCTTTAAAAATCTTAATGACAACCATCCAGCCATCCACTCCTGCTCTCTGATTGTTTCAGGACAGGTAGCAAAAGGCATTGATGCTATTTTATAGCTATTAACAAAATCTTTATAATCAATAAACTCACGAACATAATATAGCTGCAAACGACACCATTTAGCAAAATGCTTACGATTATTCTTTGCTTTCTTAAATAAAGTAATAATTTCACCAGTTGGTTTCTGTTTTTTCTTAGAATTTAAGTAACGATATAACAAACCAGAAGTATAATATTTTTCAGGAACTTTTCTAAAAAGCTTTTCAGCATTTGGTAATTTATTTATAATAGCAATTTGCGTTTTAAAAGAATTTTGATAATGACGATCTACATATTTTAGTGACTGCTCAGCTGATCTAACATCAGATTTCCAAAGATGTTCTTCTATTCGTTCTAAATGATCATTTGTAGTTAAATATTTTTTCCATCTTCTATAATATATACTTGCTTCTTCAGAGATAAAATCAGCATATATCCAAGCATCCCTAATAATAGGTAGTAATATTTTTTGATCATTGACTAAGCTACTTGTAGCTAACGCATAATATTTATAACCTTTACCAGTAAGAGGGGGATGCTTACTAAAGTATTCAAAAATTGTGTTTCTATTTGTATTACTATTCAAGTATTTTTCTGCTTTTTCTTCTAATATCTTACTTTGAGGCCAATTTGGATTATCGTGCAAAAACTTAATTATCTGCTCAAAACTGTTACCCGAATAATCGCTATCTAAAAATCTCTGTGAAAGGACAATTTTTATTAAAGCTTTGTTATTTAGCTTCTTAGCTAACTGCTCTGCCTGTGACCAATTTTTTTGATCCATATATAAAAAAACTTGTTCAATATTATTGTCAATCTCAGCCAATACTTTAAAATTTGCTGCTAATGAGAGCAAAATAATAATTGATAGTTTTTTTATTATTGTCATATTTTGAAATGTATGGCGTTGTTACATGGATCAATTTTTCTCTGTCACCCCGTGGCGGTGTTAACTGTGTGAATCAGTTTTTTTTTTGGTGTTTTCCAATCCACGATGACCACTACATATTGATAGTTCTTTTATCTACACTAAGAGCCGCTTCTTTGATAGCTTCGCTTAATGTTGGGTGGGCATGACAAGTTCTTGCGATATCCTCAGCTGCTGCACCAAATTCCATATAAGCGGTAAGCTCTGCTATTAGAGTTCCTGCATCAGCCCCAATAATATGAGTACCTAACACTTTATCAGTTTTACTATCAGCAAGAATTTTTACCATTCCTTCAGTTTTACCTACTGCTCTTGCTCTACTATTAGCTAGGAACGGAAACTTACCTACTTTATAATTAACGCCTTTTTCTTTTAGCTGTTCTTCAGTCTCACCAACACTTGCTACTTCAGGGGAAGTATATATTACGCTCGGGATTAGGTTATAATTTACATAACCAGCCTGCCCTGCCATAATTTCGGCAGCAGCTATCGCCTCTTCTTCTGCCTTATGTGCAAGCATAGCACCTTTCACAACATCACCAATTGCATAAATATTCGGTACATTAGTCTGGAAATGCTCGTTAATCTCAAGTCTCCCTTGTTTATCTTTAGCAATGCCAACATTTTCAAGTCCTAAATTTTGCGTATAGGCTTGTCTACCGACTGCCATAAGTACTACATCCGAAGTGATTACAGAGCTTTTACCACCTTTTTCTATTGTAAGGTTAACTTTACCAGATTTTACTTCTGCAGATACTACTTTAGTATTTAGCTTAAACTCTATCCCCTGTTTTATTTGAAGTTTCATAAACTGGGCTGCGACTTCCTGATCAAGCATCGGTACAATACTAGGTGCAAATTCTATGACTGTTACCCTAGAACCTAGACGCCTCCAAACAGACCCAAGTTCTAAGCCGATATAACCACCGCCAACTACTATTAAATTTTCAGGTATTTTTGAAATCTTTAAAGCACCAGTTGAAGAGACAATAAACTCTTCATCAATTTTAATATTTGGAATTTCTATCACGCTAGAGCCGGTAGCAATTAAAATATTTTTAGCTGAAATCTGTTCACCATTTACTTCCACGACATTATTAGAGAGAATGGTAGCCTCCCCTTTTATTCTAGTAATTTTGTTTTTAGCAAATAAACTTTCTATACCTTTTGTAAGGTCTGAAACCACTTTATCTTTATTAGCAAGCATCTTTTGTAAATCTAGCTTCACTGCTGCAGTAATACCAATATTGTCAAAATTCTTTAAAGCTTCTTCATATTTTTCAGAAGAATTAAGAAGTGCTTTAGATGGGATGCATCCTACATTTAAACATGTACCACCAAGCGTATCATTCTTCTCGATACACGCTACTTTCATACCGAGTTGTGCGGCTCTAATACTGCCCGTATAACCAGCAGGACCGCTTCCTATTACTACTAAATCAAATTTTTGCATATATCTGTTGACCTTATTTAAAATAAAATACTATATTGTAGTTCTTATAACAACTTTAATCTTATACTATTTTTATTAGGTGAAGCAATAACACTAATTAAGGTAATGTTATCTTCAAAGCCATTTTTATGATTTTCTAGTAAAGAATACATTTTTTTAGAAATAGCGTAATTATGACTATGAATTAGCGAATTTGACTCACCTATATTTTTTATTTCTTTCATTAGCTCTAAAGGATTATCAAATTTCAGTTCTATATTTTCATAATCAACAATTACTTCATTAAAACTTGCTTGTGTTAATAAAATTGGAACGTGATTGAAATGAATAAAAGGTGAGATATGAGGGGAATGCTTGAAACCACTTGTTATCTCAAGTTCTATTAAATATTTACGTAAGTTTTTTAAGCTATTACCACCAACAAAATTACCAATAAAAATCCCATTTGGCTTTAAAAATTGTTTTATGTTAAATAAAAAATGCTGTACATCATTTATGGAGTGTAAACCTAAAGAATAAACAATTAAATCAAAGGAATTTTCTAAAAACTCTAAATGCTCTTCATCTATACATAACTTATTATTATGCTCAAACGAATCAAGCAATGGATGGGACATATCGGTTGCAATAATTTTAGCATCTTTATAAATAGCTTGTAATAATTTAGTGAGGTGACCGCACTTAGCAGATATTTCTAAAATATCTAAAAAATTTTTATCAATCATTCTCAAACGATCGATTATATCATTTGCCGCCTGCTTTATAAATAAGCTATTATTAATTCCAACTACTGCATTATTGCGATTATTTTTTATATTTACTCTATTGAATATATAATGCTCTCTATTATTTCAAAATTATCCTTGATACCTTTAATTTGAATCTGATTACTAGGTAATACAATTTATAATCCTGGCTTCTTTGTAAGTTGTTTTTCATTTTTTGCTAACGAGTCAATATAATTATAATTTCCAGGAATATTTACCAAAATTTTATTTGGTATGTCCTCTAATGTCTTATCTTCTGCTAAAACTTTATAACTATTTAAACATAATAATGCTACCAATAGAAATTTTCTAAACATTAATACCTACCGGTTATATTGCATGTATTCAAATAAATTAATAAATGTAAAATACAAGTATTAATGAGTAATTAATTATATATTATATGAGGGTAATCCAGCGTTATTATAATATCTTTGTGTATATATTTTTATAATTCTCACTTCTTATACTATTAACCCACTGTTCTTGCTGTTTTTTTATATTTTAGTTTAAAGAGTAAGATTTATTAGTTTGAAAACTATCTTCACAGGACTTAAAGAAAATTGAAATAATTACTTCATCTTCATTATTTATTTTCAATAAATTGCATACAAAAATTGCTAGGGTTATTGTGATCTAAATAAAATTTCCTATTATTTTCATAAATTTTATTTTCTTTTTTGATTGGTTGTTCTGAAAAAAATTATTTATAAATAATTTATGTATTGCAGTGCAATCACTCCATGACTATTTTATAGTTTCTTGCTCTATTACCATATCTTGAGTAGTGTCTGTAACTTGAATATCATTAAAATCAGCATTCATTTTCACTGCGCTTACTAATATTACAGAATATATTATTGATCTAATATGCATAAATTTAGTTAATTTTAACTGGTATCGGGACCATAATACTACTTTTATATCTTTTATTACTAGTAAAAAATGGCTTTTTTTGAACTTTATTATTACTGACTAAACCCTTACCTACTAAAACATCCTCACTATTATTTAAATAATTATGCAATGATGATTTATAAAGAGCCATATTACTTGCTATTTTTACTACATCCTGTTTATATTTAAAACCCAAAGAATGGGTAGCTGAATGATAATGTGCTATAGCTTTATGCCAGTTCTTAAGCTGATCATACTTTGAACGTAGAAATTCTGCACCATAACGAATATTATTATTTGGCTCAAACGCTTGGTCAAGAGAGTTAAAAGCCCCTAAATGATGCTTTAAATTAATCTGCATACATCCTACATCAATGCTTTCACGCCCTCTTATAATTTCTTTTTTTACAAAATTTACTGCCTCTCTTCTAGTATTAAAGTGATAGCCTTTACCCTCAACATTAACGGTCCAAGGCCATACTACTCTAAGGTTACGAGTTTTATGTCTTTTACCCGACTCTTTTAAAGCAATTGAATGAAGCGTGTGAGATGGGATATTAAATTTTTTTTCAAAATAAGGGAAAAGCTTAGAACATTTTAAAGATTCAGCTATTTCATGATCAGCAATAATTATTGATGAAAAGAAGATATAGGAAATTGCAAAGATCAATAGCTTGACAAACATTTACCCTAAATTATTTTAGTTATTTTGAGTAAATGATTGTAACATAACTTCTCTCATTAAGCAAGATAAGTTATATTACAAAATGCTAAATAATTATTCTGAATTAATCTACAAACCTTTATATTTGATCTGACATATTAAGATTAAAATTAGAATAGTTTATGTATATGTAGAAACCTAAGAAGGTAGTAATCATATACATAAACTAATTATCAAAACTTAATTAAAATGAATAATATGTCAAATTATGATCAAACCAAAATAAGGATTATTAGAACTTGCGAAACAACTTGGTAGTGTCAGCACAGTGTGTAAAGTAATAGACTATTCAAGCGATATCTTTTACCGATTTAAAGAACTGTATGAGAGGCGGAGAAGCAGATCTTCTGGATATATGAGTCGTAAGAAAACCTATAGTGAAGAATCGCGTATCAGAACATATAGAACAAGCAGTAATAAATCTTGCTATAGAAAATCCTGCCCTTGGTCAGCTCCGTGCAAGCCAAGAACTAATGCAGCAAGGTATTATAGTTTCGTCTAGTGGTGTACGTTCTTCTGTCTATGCAATGATCTTGAGACTCTAAAGAATTAAACTTTGGACAAAACTATCTCCATGAGCTCTTAATTTTATTCAAAAAATA
>CAZJDC010000031.1:0-8969 GCA_964544715.1 uncultured Rickettsia sp.
GTTAGCTCCTGGGATTGGTAAAACTAAAACTGGGAGAATATGGAACTATGTATTATAGACGGTAGACTTCATTGAGATAAGTCTCCAGCTGCAGTTTATTATTTTTATACTCCTAACCGGAAAGGCACAAGACCGCTTGATCCTCTAAAAGATTTTACAGGAGTTCTACATTCAGATGTTTATACTGGTTATGATCAATTGTATATTAATAATGAAAAATCATCAACTAGGCTAGAAGAAGGAGCATGCTGGGCTCATACGCGTCGTAAGTTTATGAAGTCACCATAGCAAATGATAAAGCCAATATCGCTATTGCCATATTAGAGCAGATTGGTAAAATTTATAGAGTCGAAGCTGATATAAGGCGGTTAGAATCTGATAAGAGGCTAGAGGAACGACAGAACAAATCTAAAATTTATTGGCTTTTTGCTTGATCAGACAGTGGCGGTCATACTGCTGCTATTATCTATTCCATTATCGAAACTGCTAAGTTAAATAACATAAATCCTTGGAAATATTTATAAAAAGTACTTGAGATCATTTAGAATTATAATTCTAAGAAAATCGTGGATTGATTACCATGGAATCGTAACTTTTTGTCTAGACCACCTTTACCAGACGCTTACGATATATAAAAATATAATACTATAGTTAGTAGTTCTGAAAGGCTTAGACTACCTTAGATTCTAAGCTTTCTAACGCATGGTATTAATTTATTTTCTTCTCATTCTTCGTAAATTTTACAATAATTATCTATTATCAAAACAGAGTTGTGATACATCTTTTCATTGTTGAGTTCATATTTTTTTTTTTTTTTTTTTGATTCAAAGTCTATGTAACTCAACACTATCCTCTTGTAAATACTCTTCTTTATTATTTTGAATGCTTCACTTTTATCCTAAACTGGTGTTACTACTATCCTATAAATCATTCCTGGCATTCGTTCAATACTTAACTTTACATCTCTCCTAACTTGACTGTGTCTATGTCTTGTATCTGCTAGGTCTATTCAAAGTTGCAGTTCTGAAGCTAAAAATACTATAACTGAAAAAATGCTAGCACTAAAAAAGTGGATATAAAATTTGACTACCAGATAAAGCTCCTCTATGATATTGATCAATGTATAATTACAAATAGAATGCTAGTTATGAAAAGAAATATAAAACTATTTTTTGCAGAAATTTTGATCATATTCAGTATGGGAAATAACAGTATTTTGGCTGACGATTATCCCAAAAGCCAGCAAGAGCAAAAATGGGATGAAGTAGGCTCAATAGCTGGAGAAGAAGGGCTAGTTTTTAGACCAGGTAGAATTAAAAATGAATCTACTAAAGCAGCCGGTTGCTCAATTAACAGATATTTATGGCAAGCATCAATAAACACTGTAAATTTTATTCCTTTTGCATCAGCTGACTCAAATGGTGGTGTTATTATTACAGAATGGTATAGCCCTCCCTCTACACCCAATTTTCGTTTTAAAATAAACATATTTATTAAGGATGATGTAATACATCCTGACTCAATTGAAGTAAAAGTATTTGAAGAAGTGCTAAAGAATAAAAAATGGGTAATGAATAAAAATACTTCAAATCTCGCCATCACGCTTGAAGAAAAGATTCTAAGAAGAGCAAGGGAAATATATATTAATAGTGCGAAATGATTGAAAAACGTCATTGCGAGGAGATTCGAAGAATCGCAGCGGCAATCTCAAGAGTCTTTATTCACAATATTGCTTCGTCAATGCTATGCATTTCTTTGCAATAATGATGATAGTAAACAAAAAATAACAAAATATGAACCGAATCGAACAAAAATGGCAACAAATTTGGCAAGAAGAAAAAGCCTTTGAATTGTCAAACGATAGCGATAAGACGAAATATTATGTTTTAGAGATGCTACCCTATCCATCCGGTAAGATTCACGTAGGTCACGTACGAAATTATTCTATAGGCGATGTGGTTGCCAGGTTCATGACCATGCAAGGCTTTAACGTACTTCATCCTATGGGTTGGGACTCTTTTGGCTTACCTGCAGAAAATGCGGCAATAAAAAACAATTCTCACCCTAAAGAATGGACCTACTCGAATATTGAGAATATGAAAAAACAGCTAAAATCGATGGGCTTTTCTTATGATTGGTCTAGAGAGATAAATAGTTGTGATCCGGAATATTATAAACATGAACAAAAATTCTTCTTAGAGCTTTATGAAAGAAATCTTACTTACCAAACAGAATCACTTGTTAATTGGGATCCGGTTGATAATACTGTGCTTGCAAACGAGCAAGTTGTGGACGGATGTGGTTGGCGTTCAGGTGCAATAGTTGAAAAACGTTATTTAAAGCAATGGTTTTTAAAAATCACAAATTATGCTGAAGAGTTGTTAAATGAAATTCCAAATTTAACAGGGTGGCCTGAAGCAGTCCGTTCTATGCAAGAAAAATGGATCGGTAAATCTATGGGAGCTAACTTTTGTTTCAAAATTAAAGATCATGAAGATTCTATAGAGGTATTTTCGACTAAACCGGAAACCATCTTTGGTGCATCATTTATAGGTATTGCTTTCAATCACCCCATAATAGAAAAGCTAGTGTCTAAAACTCCTGAAATAGACTTCTTAGATAACGTAGCTAATAAGGAGGAATTTGTAGGAGACACGGAACGCAGCACCGCAGCGTACATAAAAGTACATGAGGATGCGAGTACCGGATCGACATACAAATTACCCTTAGAAGCAAGTGATGCGAGAAGTCTATCGGATTTTATAGCTAAATGCTCAAATATAATAGGCTCTGCTGAACTTGACAAAGCTCAAAAAGAGGGAATATTTACAGGGTTGTATGTTACTCATCCTTTTGACTCAAATATAACTTTACCTGTAATTATTACTAATTTCGTGTTGATGGATTATGGCACAGGTGCAGTTTTTGGCTGTCCCGCTCATGACCAACGTGACCATGAATTAGCTGTTAAAATGAACTTACCTATAAAGCAGGTCATTGAAGCAGATATCGATGTACAAAAAGATACTTATACTGAAAACGGAATAGTTATTAATTCAGGCTTTCTAAATGGCTTATCAACTAATGAAGCTAAACAAAGAGTTATAGAAGAATTTGAGAAATTAGGCATAGGAAAACGCACAATAAATTATCGCCTGAAAGATTGGGGAATTTCAAGACAACGTTTTTGGGGCTGTCCTATTCCGATAATTCATTGCGAGGCTTGCGGTCTAGTACCTGTACCTGATTCGGATTTACCGATTACGCTACCTGAGGACGTGAAATTTGACGGTCACGGCAACCCTTTAGACAATCATCCTACTTGGAAACATGTTAATTGCCCTAAATGTAGCAAGCCGGCTATTCGTGAAACCGATACTTTTGATACTTTTTTTGAGTCTTCATGGTATTTTACTAGATATTGTAACGCTAACGCTCTAGAAATGACCGACAAAAAAGCTTGCGATTACTGGCTGCCGGTCGATAAATATATTGGTGGAGTCGAACATGCGGTAATGCATTTATTATATGCAAGATTTTTTACCAAGGTAATGAACGAGCAGAATTACGTTAGCGTCCGCGAACCTTTCAAGGGGTTATTTACCCAGGGTATGGTATTACACGCTACTTATAAAGACGAGCATAATAATTGGTTATATCCGGAAGAAGTAGTTAAAAAAGGTAATAAATTTTTCCACAAAGAAAATGGTGGATTGGTTACACAAGGTCGCATCGAGAAAATGAGTAAATCAAAAAAGAACCTCATTGATCTTGAAACTATGCAACAAAAATATGCTGCAGATGCGATTAGATTGTTCGTATTATCTGACAGCCCACCGGAAAAAGATTTAGAATGGTCAGCAAGTGGTATTGAAGGTTGTGCACGTTTCATCAACAAACTTGAGCAGATGCAAGAGGCAGTAATAACGCTTTCAGGTAATGACAATACTAATAAAGAGTTAAAGCGGTTAATCCATTTCACCATTAAACATGTTGTTGAGGATATAAAACATTTTGCTTTGAATAGAGCAATAGCACGTATGCGTGAGCTTTTTAACGCTATATCAAATGAGATTAATAAAGAAGCAGTTGACGTGCAGGACGCAAAACACGGCTTTAATGTTTTAATTCAGCTATTAAATCCTTTCATTCCTCACATAACGGAAGAAATTTGGCAAAAGCTTGGTCACAAAACATTTTTATATAACAGCACTTTCCCAATATTTGATGAATCAATGCTAGAGCTAGATACATATGTTATCGCAGTACAGGTTAATGGCAAGCTTCGTGATACTTATGAGTTTAATACATCCGCAAGTGAAGATGAAATAAAGCAAATTGCTATTAACCTAACGAAAGTTCAAAAATTTTTAGAAGGCAAAGAACCTAAAAAAATTATCCTTGTTCCTAAAAAGATCATAAATATTATTGGCTAAAAAATGAGATCCCGTAGTTTGTCCACGGGATCTCAGGACAGAGCCCGTGATACAAGATTTCGTGATCAAGTCACGGAATGATAAACACGAAACCAATGCACACGGGCAAAGTTTCCTAGTATAAAGCGAGATAACCTAAGCTTTTAATATAGAAAATTTAACTCACACTTTTTAGTGACTAGATTCCTGCTTTCACAAGACAGCAATACACATTGTGACAAAAATGTTATAAAAAAATGTTGCTTTCTTTTAAATTCGGCATTAACGTATATATTTTACAGCAACATTTTAGGGTAAGTCATAATGTCACTGATAGATGTTTTAATAGTAGACGATGAAGAGGATATACGGAATATCATTGCTGCAATTTTAAAGGATGAGGGTTTTAATCCCAAAGTTGCAGCTAATAGTACACAAGCTCTTAAAATACTTGCTGAAAAACCAGTATCTGCAGTGATACTTGATATTTGGCTTCAAGGAAGTGAGATGGATGGTCTTGGTATCTTAGAGGTGATTAAAAAACGCTATCCTTTAATGCCAGTAATAATTATTAGTGGTCATGGTACAATAGAGACAGCAGTAAATGCTATCAAGATGGGAGCTTACGACTATATAGAAAAGCCTTTTAATAATGATAAGATGGTTATTCTACTCAAAAGAGCTTGTGAAGTTACAAAGCTAAAACGTGAGAATATAGATTTAAAATCAAAGGTTATAGATAAGACTGAGTTAGTAGGAAACTCCACTGTTACTTTAAAATACAAAGCAGAAATAGACAAAGCAGCAAGATCCAGCAGCCGTATTATGATTCATGGCAAAGTAGGTATCGGTAAAGAGTTAACAGCAAGGTTAATTCATAAAAAATCAAAGAGAGTTAATAATCCATTCATTATTTTCAGTCCTACCTGCATGACTTTAGAAAAAATTAATCAAGAGTTATTTGGTGAAGCGAAAACACAAGAGAGCAATAATAACAGTAACACACGACCTACTATTTTAGAATTTGCTAATAACGGCACTTTATATATAGACGAAGTTATCAACATTCCAGTTCCAATTCAAATCAAATTATTAAAGTTTTTGAAAGATCATACTATAAAAAAACCTTGTGGGAAAATTGTAAAAGTTGACATAAAAATTATCACTAGCACTTCTAAAAATATTCAAGAAGAAGTTAATAATGGTAGGTTCTTAGAAGATTTATATTATCGCCTAAACGTAGCATCATTAAAAGTACCATCATTATTTGAAAGAAAAGAGGATATACCGCTGCTAGTCAAATATTTTGTTAAACAACTGTCAAAATTTTCAGGTTTAAAGGAACGTGTTTTTGCCGATGACACTATTGCTGCACTGCAATCTTACGAATGGCCAGGTAATATTAGACAGTTACGCAACGTGGTTGAGTGGATTTTAATTATGAATCCTATCACCTCAGAAAATAATGAAATCATTAAACCCTATATGATACCTTCAGATATTCTAGCAAATAGCGTTAATGTAACTAATCTTGAAGATAGTTTTGATATGCTATCCATGCCCCTTAGAGAAGCTAGAGAAGTTTTTGAACGCCAATATCTATCAGCACAAATGAGTCGTTTTAATAATAATATCTCAAAAACATCTTCATTTGTCGGTATGGAGAGATCAGCTTTACATCGTAAGTTAAAATTATTAAGCTTGCATATACCCCCAACTGGACGAATTAACGAGGAGGAATATGAAGAAGCAAACTCTTAAAACTATAATTGTCTTTACTAGTTCTTTATTTTTGACTAATTGCTCTGAACCTACACGCGATGCAAAGGGTTTACTAACCGATAGTCAAAGTACTGTAATTAGGAATTACATAATATCACAAAATGCTAAAAACCTTAAAGTTAACCTTAAAGGACAATTTGGCTCAAATCTAAGAGGATTAAAGCTAATTGGAGTAAAATTAATAGACGAAGATTTGTCAGAGGTAAATCTAACTGCCTGCGAAATATTACGTGTTGATTTTACTGGAGCTAATTTACAAAAAGCTATATTAACAAATTCTATTATTCAAGAAAGTAACTTTGCAAATGGGACGATACAAAATGTTTCAGGATATAACTCTGATTTCCAAGGCTCTATTTTTGATAATATTACTTTGCAAGATATAAATTTTGTTCAGGCAAATTTTAGTAATACTGCTTTTAGCAACACTACTATTAAAAATGTAAATTTTGAAAATGCTAAGCTTGAAAATATATTCTGGTATAATAATACTCTTGATGGAGTTAATTGTCAAAAAGCTGTTCTTAAAAGCAATAATTTTAAAAATTCTAATATAGAAAATTCAATATTTTATGGTGCAGATTTAGAGGGAAGTATCATAATTAATACTAATTTTACTAATAATTACTTTGAATCTAGCTACTTAAGTAGAGCGAAATTAATCGCCGTCATAATTAAGGATTCTAATTTTACACAAAGTATATTTAACGAGATAAATTTTAATAATGTACAGGCTAATAACTCTATTTTTTCTTATGCTACTTTTCAGGATTCGACCCTGCAAAATATCAGTATAGTGAAATGTGATGTACAAAGTAGTGTAATTAGTGGCTCTACTTTAACTCAGTTTAAAGTAGATAATAGCTTATTAAATAATGTAAGCCTAAATGACATTAAGTTTAATAACTTATCAATAAAAAATAGTAATGCTAATTTTGCAAGACTTAATAAAATGGCGGGAGTAAATATTACTTTTAATAATTTAAGATGGACTAATAACGTATTTAGCAATAACGATGTCAAGCAGTTTACAGTAATTAATACCGATTTAAATAATAGTGAATTATCAAACTCCAATATAAGAAATAGTCAGTTCAACAATGTAAATTTTTCTAAAACATTAATGCAAAATGTAAATTTTGCGGATGTGAAAATTACTTCAGGAAATTTACATCAGATAGCTTTAATAGGGTCTAATTTAACAAATGTTACATTTAACAATTCTTCTTTTTATAATTCACAAATAAATGATACTCACTATACGAATTCGACTTTTGTTAATACTAACTTTGTAAGCAATATTATTTTAAACAGTGAAGATTTTAGTAAATTTTCTTCAAATACAGTAATTACTTCTGTAAAAGATTTGCAAAAAACTGCATATCTAGCTCATATGAATTTAGCAAATTTTGATTTAAGTAATTTAATATTTGATACAGCTAATTTTTCTGGGACTTTTTTTAAAAATACTAATTTAACAAATACTGTAATGAAAAACTCTACTATAATAAAAGCAGATTTTTCTAATGCAGTACTGAACAAGACAGATTTTTCAAACTCTATATTAACGGATAGTATATTCAAATCGGCTAAAATTGATCAAGCTAATTTCACTGGTAGCAACTTAACCAATGCTGATTTTACCGAGGCAGAAATTAAAAATGTTCAGCTTGATAAAGCTACCACTACCGGAGTAAAGTGGATAGATAATTCTAATTGATAGCATGAAGAATCAGAATTCTATCTATACACAAAGAGTACAGTCAAGTTATAATAGATGTAAAGTAAGTATTGAGTGAATGCAAGGAATGATTTATAGAATAGTAGTAACAAATTATCCTTAAATTTTACCGCTATGCATTAACTCAATTCCCGACGAGACATCGTTTTCCAGCAAGCATTATTAGCCATACAGTATGGTTATATCATCACTTTAATAATAGTGATTGAGATGTTTAAGAACAAATGGTGTATCGAGGTATTATTTTAAGCAATGAGACTATAAGATTTTGAGGTAATAAAATTTGCGGTTTATTTGCAGATGTCATAAGAAAGAGAGAGCGGAGACCAACTGACAAATGGCATTTAGATGAGATGAACATTAAGATTAAAGGCGAAGTGTTTATATTATGGAGAACTGTTGATTCCTGGAGGGGCATGCATTAGAAGTATTACAAAAGCGTCGTAATAAGAAATTAGCTATTCCCTTTTTATCAAGATTATTGGGTAATTATCCAGCTCCAAGAGTAATTGTTACTGATAAGCTCAGGAGTTACATTAAACCAGTTAAGCTGATGTGTACTAGGCATTGCACTCATAAAAGACTAAATAATCATGTTGAGCGCGCTTATCAACCAACTTCGACGAAAGGGAAAAATATTGATTAAGTTTAAGCATCCTAATGCAGTACAACGTACATTATCACTTATGGGAAAAGTCAGAAATATATTTGCCGTAAATGTTGGCAGATACACCACAACAGTACCTGAGCAAAGAATTGCATTTGCATCCGCTAAATCTATGTAGGATGAAGCTACTCAAAGACTTCTTGTTGCCTAAAATCTAAAAACATAGTACTTTTTGATACTAATTTACTTAACTTGACGGTGCCATCAGACATGATGTCTAACATATAGCTTAAGTTAAATAGGTAGTGACTATTTGGACTAGAGAAGTGCTAAGCTAAGAATAAAAACTTATGCCAAGTCCGTATTCACACGATTTAAGAGAAAGAGTAATAAAATGTATAGATTCTGGAGAATCAGTAATCAA
>CAZJDC010000032.1:0-8942 GCA_964544715.1 uncultured Rickettsia sp.
TGATATTGTCATCTTTTAGAATCTCCTTTTTTATTATTAGAAAATTCTACTCCTTTTGTTGATTGTTTTTGGGGAGGATTACCATAGATTATGGGGGTTTTTAATATTTTTGGCGGACAGACTATAAACACTTTCTCACAATGATGAGTTTTAAAAAAAACTGGTTTAGTACAATGCTATTGTTTATGCATATAGCTATTACATAATTGTATTATTTCTGCTTTATATCTTAGTTTGTGTAAATATCTACTTTTTAGATTTAGATTTTTCAGATCTTTCTCAGTTAAAGGTAGATATTTACACAACTTCATTAAATCTTCATCTGAAATGAAACATTTTCGTGGGACATTTATAGTTTGAGCTTTTTCTTCACGATAAGCTGCAAGCATTTGTATTTTAGTAGTAAAATCTTTAATTTCAATTCTAAAATTTACTTTTTTCCAAGCATCTTCGGGTATTACTTCATAGTTTTTAATGTTAAATAAAAACTGGAGCATGGATTGATATTGATTTGTTAAATTATGATCCAAAATTATCTTATTTAGTTGTTGGTATATTTGGTCCAAGTATTCAACATCTAAAAATGCATAATTTAGCATATCTTCAGTAATAGGGCGTTTTAACCAGTTAGATTTTTGATGAGTTTTATCAATATTAATTTTGAAGAGTTTATAACAAAGATCATCATAGCTTAGTTGGCTACCAAGACCACAAACATTTGCAGCAACTTGTACATCAAAAATATTAGAAGGTAGAGTGTTAAATAAATTATAAAAAATTTCAAAATCTTCACGAGGTGCATGAAATATTTTAATAATATTATTATCTATAAGCAGTGTATTAAAGAATGTTAAATCTAAGTTACTTATTGCATCAATTATGATACTGCAACCTTCTGTTTTAATTTGGATTATGCTAAGTTTAGCATAATAAGTATAACGACGCTCAAATTCTGTATCTATACTCAACCATTTTTTGGTGGATAATTCCTTACAAAACTCTTCCAATATTTTTTGGCTATTAATAATTTGCATAAATGAAGCTATTTACAAAGCTCCAATAATTTTTAAAAAAAGATTGGTATGAGATAAAGATAATACTACTTCAAGACCGATTAATATAATAATAATCCACTCAAGTTTAGTAGAATGTTTATAGTTAAGGTCATTGGAAAGGATATTGAGCAACTCATGAATCATATTAAGACGATGATTCATTATATTTTGCCTTATTTCTATGTCTTGAAATTCTGCTGTCATAAGATATAAAGGCTCATAGCTAGGACGACGCCAAAAAAATTCAGGAGTATCAAATATATCACTATGTAAGCTAATGGAATAGCGTTCACTAAATAATATACCTATTTGTTGTAATATCTCTTTTTTAGATAGAGAGACACTACCAGTTCTAGCTAGCTCTTGTTGTATAGGAGTAGTTTGAGATATCAAGTTGCTCACAGATTGCTCAAGAACGCTAAGTTTAACAGATTGGGCAAGTGCATGAGCAATAGATAGCTTAACAAAAACCGATTTATCAGCTAAAATTATTTTATTTTTTTCTTCGTCAATAAAAGTTTTTTCGTGTTCTTCTCTATATTCAAAATAAATGTAATCGGATACAGGTTCAGCAAGCTTATTTATCGTTACCACATCAGTATCATTTAAAATTACTTTTGCTTGGATTTCGTCACCCCCCCAGATAGTTATACAACCAAAAGGGAAGAAAAATATATCTATATACTCAGAATCTTTATTTATTTCTTTCCGAATATATAAAACATCATCAAAATGCTGAGGTTCAAGCCCTAATTTTTTTAAATTAGTAACTAGATCACCCATATTATATTCAGAAGAAACGCAGTAAGATGAACATCTCATAATTATTTAAGTTTAATTTACATAAATTTAAAGTATAGTGGTTACAATGTATTAAAGTCAATAATAATATAATTATGTACGAAATATTAAACAATAGAGAGGTTATTAAAATAGTAGGTGCGTATTCGTTAAAGTTCCTGCAAAACCTTATAACTAATGATATCAATAAGAGTAATTATTGTTATACTTATTTACTTAACAATCAAGGTAGATATTTATTTGATTTCTTTATATATATACATAACCTTGAAGAAATTTATATTGATATTGATGGGAAATGCAAAACTGCTTTCATAGATCACTTAAATTTTTATAAATTCCGTTCTAAAATAGAAACAATCAATTGTAAAGATAAGTATAAAATTGTTTATTCTCATCAAGAATTCAATATGGATTCATTGGTCACAGTTCGCGATCCTCGTTACCATTTACTTGGTTTTCGTTCTATAATAAAAGGAGATACTTTAAGCTCATTATGTCATTCCCGCGGAAGCGGGAATCCAGTTAAAAAATTATATTTAGAGGATAAATATAATTTTGCCATAATAGATGGTATAAAAGAATTAGTTTCTAGTGTATCAATGCCTGTTATTTATGGTGCTGAAGAATTAAATGCCATTAGTTATGATAAAGGTTGTTATGTGGGACAAGAAGTTATTTCAAGGGCTAAATATCAAGGAATTATAAGAAGAAAGATATACAAAGTTATAGCTAAAGAAGATCTATCATCCCTAATTAAAGATGAAGCAATACTTGTAGGAAATGATTCAATAGGCATCATATGTTCCAGCTATCAAAATAAAGCTATAGCCTTAATTAGGGAAGAGAAATATCTTGCTAAGAAAGAAGAAGATATTACTGTGGGAGGAATTAAAGTAAATTTATCTCTTGCTCCTTGGTATGGTTTTTCAGTGTCATCCCGTGGCTTGTCCACGGGATGACACTGAAGACGTTTGTTGATCCACGCAACAACACTTTGCGGGAATGACATAAAAATCATAATATGAATGTATAATAATGAATCCAAATTCTTCAAAAATATCAATAGTTTTACCGGTTTATAACAGGGAAAAATTATTGCCGAAAGCTATTAAAAGCTGCCTTAATCAAACATTTAAAGATTTTGAGCTTATTATAATCGATGACTACTCTAAAGATAAAAGCTTTGAAATAGCAAAGGAATATGCAAAGCAAGATGAGCGTATCAAAGTCATAAGAAACGAGCCTAATAAGAGATTACCGGCTAGTCTTAATATTGCTTTTAAAGAGGCTAGGGGGCAGTATTTTACTTGGACTTCTGATGATAATCTTTTGCATGAGAATGCGTTAGAGAAAATGAACGATATGTTGGATAATTCACCAGATATAGGGCTTGTTTATACCGATTATATTTTGATTGATGAGCATGGTAAAGTAGGCAGCAGAATGCATCAAGAACCTCCAGAATTTCTACCTATCCGTGATTGTGTTGGGGCATGTTTCTTATATAGGGCAGATATAGCAAAGAGGGTAGGCGGATATAACGAAAATATGCCCTTAGTGGATGATTACGAATATTGGCTAAGGCTTGGACTTATTACAAAATTTGCTCATATACCAGAGCCGTTATATTTTTATATGGTGCATGATCAGAGTCTAACAACTGAGCGTAAAGCAGAAGTACAAAAAGCTAAAAGAGCTTTGAAAGAATTGTTTAAAGATAAATATATCATTCCTGATGAGATTAAGCCCATAGATGATTTATATAACTGGTTTATTGAGGATAAAGATTTAAATTCCTATCTTAAATTATTAGAAATAATAATTTCTAGCCCTATAATTACCCTTTCTTATATTCTCAAAAACCTTAAAAGAATTAGATAAATTTTGATTGATAAAAGCAAAAATAGGAGTATTATTGGTACTATGTCATTCCCTGTGGCTTGGCCACGGGATTCATCATCAAGCGAGAGAAAGTGGGATTTTTGTATTTGTGTTTTTTTTTCTGGATTCCGTAGACAAGACATAGGATGACACCCATATAACAAATATATCCATATATGCCAAATTATGACTTCCTACATTCGCTAAACGAGCAGCAACAAAAAGCAGTTCTTCACACTGAAGGACCGCTCCTTTTGCTTGCCGGTGCAGGAACGGGTAAGACAAAAGTACTTACCTCAAGAATTGCAAATATTATTCATCAAAATTTAGCACATCCTCAGAATATTTTAGCTGTTACTTTTACGAATAAAGCAGCAAAAGAAATGCAAGAAAGAGTTAATAGTTTAGTGAGTGCTTCTGGTCTTAATATCGGTACTTTTCATTCAATGGCAGCAAGGATATTGCGTGATCAAATAGAGCATTTAAATCTTGGTTTAAATAGTAGATTTACTATTCTTAGTCAAGATGATCAACTGAGATTAATTAAAGATATAGTAAGGCTTAAAAATATTGATACTAAAAAATATGCTCCTAAATTCATACATATCGTAATTTCACGTTGGAAAGATCAAGGTTTATTGCCAAGTAAACTATCAAGCTCTGATACTAATTTACCACTGCAACGTGTAGCAAAAATTGTTTATGAAGAATATCAGCAAAATTTACTTATCTCTAACGTAGTGGATTTTGGGGATTTACTGCTTTATAATAATGAACTTTTCATAAAAAACCATGACATACTAAAACATTATCAAGAAAAATATCGTTATATTCTAATCGATGAGTATCAAGATACTAATGTTGTGCAATATTTATGGGCAAGAATGCTTGCTACCTTAAGTAAAAATATTTGTTGCGTTGGTGATGATGATCAGTCTATTTATGGTTGGCGTGGTGCAGAAGTAGGTAATATATTACGTTTTGAAAAAGATTTCTTAAATGCAACAATTATTAAGTTAGAGCAGAATTATAGATCAACTCTGCCAATTCTCGCAGCTGCTTCAAATGTGATCAATAACAATAAAAATCGTCATGGCAAAACCTTATGGACTGATCAGGAAAGCGGCGAAAAGATCCAAATTATATCTTGTTGGAACGATAAAGAAGAAGCAAGATATATTGCCTCCGCAATAGATAGATTAGTACGAGAAAGAAGATATAGTGCAGGAAATATCGCTATATTAGTAAGAGCAGGGTTTCAAACTAGAAGCTTTGAAGAGGCCTTTATAAATAGTGCTATGCCTTATAAGATTATTGGAGGTCTTAGGTTTTATGAGCGTATGGAAATAAGAGATGTACTTGCTTATATCCGTATTGCTTTAAACCAAAATGATAATTTAGCATTAGAGCGTATTATCAATGTTCCAAAAAGAGCGATAGGGGTGGTGACGTTAAATAAAATTAAAGCGTATGCTATAGAGAACAATATCTCTAATTTTGTTGCTATTAAAGAAATGCTAGAGGATGGCGAAATAAAAACAAAATCCTATGAAACCTTAAAAGATTTAGTTACCAAAATTAGCAATTGGCATGAGAGATTTAGCTTTGATGCTCCGGTAAATGTAGCTAAAGCAATACTTGATGATTCTGGATATTTAGAAATGCTTCAAGAAGAGAAAAATGAAGAAGCATTAGGTAGAATCGAAAATATTAATGAAATGCTCCGAGCTATTGCTGAGTTTAATGATATTCATGATTTGATTGAGCATTCTAGCTTAGTTATGGAAAATGAAGTTTTAGAAACTAATTATGGTGGTTCTGTAACAATAATGACACTACACGGTGCTAAGGGGCTTGAGTTTGATGTGGTATTTTTACCAGGTTGGGAAGAGGGAGTGTTTCCATCTCAAAGATCCTTAGAGGAAGAGGGGGAAAAAGGGTTAGAAGAAGAACGCCGCATTGCTTATGTTGGTATTACTAGAGCCAAAAAAGAGCTTTACATTACCCATGCTGAAAGCCGTAAAATATTCTACGAAATAGTCAGATCATACCCATCAAGGTTTTTAGCTGAAATCCCAGAGGAAATTATTATTCGCACATCTTCTATGAAGAAATATGATTCTTTTTACAAATTTTAACTAATTGTTTTTCTAAAACTTTAAATTAAGTTGGCATATTTAATAATATTTATTATTATGCAAAATAAATCACAAAAGGAATATTATGATAGAGAATTTAAAAGATGATGACCGAGTTCAGGAGATGAGAGACATAATTGATACTCAAGAAAAGGATTTAAATATTGACGATCAGAATCAGAAATTATCATATAAAAATATAGTAAATAATAAAATCAATGATATTACAGGAGTAATTAGAAAATTTGATCAATATCAGTCTTTAGTACCTAAAGATCTATTTTTTTTTGATCAACCTCTTCAATATATACAAAATTTTGGTGGAGGGTTAGATTTAGGTTATGAACTTATAAGGTCCTATCTTGACGAAGAAAAAATTCAAAATTTTGTTGATAATATAAATGCAAATGCAAAACAAAATGCTGCAATAACTACAAAGCAGAATAGAGATAAAATTACACTTTATGCTGCAAAAATTGAAGCTAATCTAAAAGGAGTTAGGCTAAGTTTAGATTTAGAATCAATGAAACTTGTACTAAATGAATTTAATGATCAAGATATAAATACTTTAACAAATGCAATTAATGAATCACTAGTCGAAGTGAGTAATAACAAGATTCCTGCAAAAGGATATACTGAAAAACTGATAGAAGAAGTTACAAAAAAAGTATCTAATTCTTTCTCACAACACAAATTACAACAATGTAAGGAATTTATTCATAGTGGGCAAAAAAATAAAAAAATATATACAGAATCGGCAATGGATAGAATAGCAATTTCTAAAGCAGTAGAAGATGCAATAAATCAACTGACAGAAAGATTAGATAAAAATACTCGAGCAAGTAAAATATTAGAGCCTGTAGTAAAACTTTTTTCCCCTTTATATGACAATGCAAAACTTATTGAAAAAACAGGAGCAATCTTAAAGAATTTAGATTATGATTATCTAACTGAAAAGAGTGTTAGAATAGTATCGGAGCTAAAAGAAATTAATGATAAAGGCACTTCTTTATGGGAAAAGTTTAAGTCAATTTTTACGGGTAAAGATTACGTAGGGGAAAGATTAGAACAATCAATCAATAAATATGCAGCGTTAAGTGATGAGTATGTAAAAAAAGTTATTGATAATAAAATCATGTCAAATGCTTTAACAAATGAACAAATTGCTGCCGGCTTAACAAAATTAATGAATAAAACTGTCGAGCCACGAGAAGTTAATAATCCTAATCTTAATTTAGTTGAAATAAGAAAATCAAACCCTGAAATATTTGACAAACTATTATTTGCTAAGCAATCTCTAACATCTTCAAAAGACAAACCGGATAATTCTATTAATAATATTCAGCAAGAAAAGCCTGTAGTAAGAACAAGAGGACCTGGTCTTTAATTATCCTTTGTTTCCAAGCTCTGAAGATTTCTTAAAGTATCTTAACATTGGATATATATTAGAGATCTTCATAGAATTTATCTTAGTTATGTTACACTGTTAATTTTTTAAATATTTCTATCAAAAGATAAAAAAGTTGAAAATTATGGAATTTTTATATCTATAATATCTATTATTTTAATAATAGGCCACATATGGCTGTAAAGTTACAAGAAGCACAGTATGAGGTAGAAGTAAAGATAAAGAAAATGATTTAATACAATTATTAAGAAACGACCTAAAAGAAATGCAAAACTATTTAGTACAAGGGTTAATTAACGAGGTATTAAAAAAAAGCAATTAATGTAAATAATCTTGATGTAAAAAAATAATTGCAAATCTAATATATTATGATCCTGATAATCCTAAAAATATATCTTCTAAGCCTAATGCAAAAAATGATGTTAAAAGTATTATTGTAACTATAAAAAATAATAACAAGCAAATAACAAAATGGGAAAAAGAAGCTTAGAAATCAGAATATTAAGGAAGAATGAAAAAGCTTCCTAAGCACAGTTAAAAATAGAATTATCAAGCCAAAAAAATGTAGATAATCTTGTAAATGAACGTGTAAAAAACCGTATATTTATGTACGCTAATTTTGATAAAGAAAATCAACCAATATTTAAAGATGAAAAAGACGATCTTATAAATAAAATAAATAAGTATGTAGAAATATCACAAGATACGGTTTAAGTTTTATTAAAACATGAAAAGTGAATAGATCCATTAGTTCGGCAAATTACTAAAAATGCTAGCGATTTTTTTGGTCAAGATGGAACTAATATTAAAGGTATCTGTGTTTTAGATGAAAAAAAGTTGACTGATAAAAGTATATTGAATTTTAGTTATGAAACTAACTATGCTATTAAGTCGTTTGAATCAGTACAAAAAGGAATTAGTAATTTAGATGTTGCACACAATAAGCAAGTCACAGAAATATTATTATCTAAACTAGACACAGATTATACAACCAAATATAATAACAAGATAATCAATGAGTTACAGGCAGTAAGTAATAAAGGCATTTCTTTTGTAGAAAAAATACAAGCGGTTTTTACAGGCAAAGATTATTTAAGAGAAAAATTAGATAAGGTTTTAGATAATCATATTAAGGTAAATAACAAGCATATAGATAATAAAATTACTACTATTTGGGAAAAAGTTTAAAAAATAATGAATTTGTTACGAATTTAAAGCATTTTATAGATAAAAATACAAAAAAAATATCAGACAAACCTAAACTTCGAAATGTCAATCTCAATGAAATACATAAGAATAAAGCTGCTTTAGTAGAGCTTAGAACAATTAATCCATATAAATTTGATCAAACAGTGTTTGAAGACTCAAAACGTCTTGCTTTAAAGTCTAAATCTCACAATATTAAAATTGCATTACCTACAGCTACTCCTAATCTTTCTAATCACAAAGGTCACACGATGGTAAGATAAATTGTAAATCTTCATATTTGATCTATCATATTAAGATTAAAATTAGAATAGTTTATGTATATGTAGAAACCTAAGAAGTTAGTTATTATATACATAAACTAATTATCAAAACTTTAAAATGAATCAGGAGTTTTTTGCACTTAGCAAAATTGCGTATCAGTTAAAAGCCATCTAATGTTGTTCTGAA
>CAZJDC010000033.1:0-8891 GCA_964544715.1 uncultured Rickettsia sp.
ATTTCCATAATATAGCTTAAGTTTTGCTTATGTTGTCAATTTTGCGTAAGGTGAGTGAATTAATTCATACACAAATTAAAGAAAAGCGAAATAGCTGTAGAAAAGAAAAATTATCTGAAGAATTAGTTTATTTCAAAGAGTTACCAATTAGGAAATGGAATGCACCTACAATATTATCCAGTACGTGTTAACCAAAGCAGTACAGTTAGTATTTTATCTGTAGCTTATTCTGTTCCTAGTCGCTTAATAGCTTATACTTTAAAAGCTTATATTTCTTCTGAAGAAATAGAGCTTTACTATGGTAACAAATGTTTACAAAAAATGTCTAGAATCAGCCATGGGTATGTTATTAATTATAGATATATCATTGATAGTTTAGTACGTAAAAACCTAGAGGATTTGCCTAATATCAATATTATGAAGCTTTATTTTCACGTGCTATATTTCGTCAGGTATATGAACCATCTTATATCTATATATCCATGTAAAGGGCAATAAAAATTACAATTAGCAAAAATGTATAGAGAATTGAATGTAGTTGCTGCATTAGAAGTGCTAGTAGAAGAGAAGATTGAGCCAATAATTGATCATATTACAGATTTACTAAATAGTCAGACTAAAACTGTTTGTTCAGTAAAAATTAATCAACCAATACTGTCTGAATATGATCAATTACATTGCTTTAACACAATGGAGGTCGCATGAATAAACAGAGAGTTAGAACATAGACAAGAGCAACCGTATTGCCAGCTTGCTGAAGTAAGCAAAACTCTCTCGAGATAAGTTAATTAAGCAACTTTGCTATTAAGCGTATCCCAGGATTATCGTCAACTAAGATCCAATATCTTGTACACAAGGAGAATTTATGGATCGCTATGAAAACATACTGATTTTTGGCAATCCTTACACTGGCACAAGTCATCTTAGTATAGTTTAGCACGTGAGTGGTGTCTTACCGGTAGGCGTGTGTTATATACAAACTTAAGCAAATTATTAAAAAATTTGATTATTTTGAAATACTGATAATTGATGATATATCATATGTACCGTATAATCGTGAAGAAACTGATGTTTTATTTACCTTATTAGCTGAACGTTATGAAATGCATAGTGTATAATTACTAGCAATTTAGTTTTTGCAAAATGGAATACTTTTTTTAAAGATAAAATTGACTACGTCAGTAGCTATTGACAGATTGGTTCACCATTCTTCAATTCTTGAACTAAATACTGAAAGTTATAGAATCGCTATAGCGAAAAGCAAAAAATTAACTATAAAATCGGAGGATAATTATGTAATACTCTAGACAATATTTATTACCCAAAAATTGGTAATTCTAATATTCGTTCATCAGATTTGGCTATCACTACGTTTTGATATTTTCATCTTTATAGACTCTCCTTTTTTATTATTCGAAAATTCTACTCCTTTTGTCGATCGTTTTTGGGGAGGATGACCCTTGAATGTAAGACTTGCTATATGAATTAGCATGTTTCTCAAGTTTATATACTATAAATTTTTAATTGAAAATTTTTACTATAGAACAAACTTTGCTAAGTCAAGATTCGTTAGTATTTTTGACAATTGATTTTCTACAAACTTATCATCTATAGATATTTTTTCACCTTGCATTTCACTAGCTCTAAAGCTTATATCTTCAAGTAAATTTTCAAGTATAGTATGCAATCTTCTTGCTCCTATATCCTCGATTTCTAAATTAACTGTAGTAGCGTAATCTGCAATTTTCTCTATAGCGGAATTCGTAAATTGAAGTTCTACCTTTTCAGTACCTATTAAAGCTGAATATTGCTTTATTAAGCTAGTTTCAGGCTCAAGTAATATCTTGATCATATCTTCTTTAGTTAATGAATTCAGCTCTACTCTAATAGGTAGCCTGCCTTGCAATTCAGGTAATAAATCTGAGGGTTTTGCTAGATGAAAAGCTCCTGAAGCAATAAATAATATGTGGTCAGTTTTAATAGGACCATATTTTGTGTTAACTGTTGTTCCTTCAATCAAAGGTAATAAATCTCTCTGCACACCCTCTCTACTTATTTCTGAATTTTTTTCTCCAGAATTAACTACTGAGGCAATCTTATCGATTTCATCAATAAATACTATTCCATCGTTTTCAACTAAATTAATTGCCTGTTGAATGATTTTGTCTTGATCAATTAATTTTTCAGACTCTTCTGATAAAATTATACTCATCGCTTCTTTAACTAACATTTTCTTTATTTTAGTTTTAGTCGTTCCAAAAGCTCTTCCTATCATGTCACCAAGATTCAGCACTCCCATAGATGCTCCAGGCATGCCAGGTATTTCAAAGCTACCTCCACCTACAGGTGCTGTATCAGCTATATTAATTTCAATTTCTGTATAATCAAGCTCACCGTTTAGGATTTTTTTCTGAAACTTTTCTCTTGTCTCACTACTTGAATTCTTACCTAATAAACTGTCTAATACTCTCTCTATCGCTTTCTCACGTGCATTAATATCTACTGCCGTTTTAGCTATCGTTTTTTGATTATTGACAGCTATTTCTACTAAATCACGAATTATTGATTCTACATTACGCCCCACATAGCCAACTTCGGTGAACTTTGTTGCTTCTATTTTATAAAAAGGAGAATTAGTAAGTTTAGCAAGTCTTCTTGCAATTTCTGTTTTACCGACTCCCGTTGAACCTATCATTAAGATATTTTTTGGTACTATTTCATTACGTAAGTTGCCCTCTACTCTTTTACGACGACCACGATTTCTAAGAGCAATAGCAACGGCTTTTTTAGCCTTTTCTTGACCTACGATAAATCTGTTAAGCTCGTTAACTATTTGATATGGGGTAAGCCCCATATGGTCTTTTTTATTAGTAGTTTTAGTAGATTTCATACAACTTTTTCCATTATAATATTATGGTTCGAAAATACACAAAGATCTGCTGCTATATTCATAGATTTTAAAGCAATTTCTTCAGCAGTTAGAGGATTATCGTAAGATATTAAAGCACGTGCTGCAGATAAGGCAAACAGACCACCTGATCCTATTGCTGCAACATTATTTTCTGGCTCAACAACATCACCGTTACCAGTTAAGATTAATATATGATTACGATCAGCAACAATCATCATTGCTTCTAAACGACGTAAATATTTGTCGCTACGCCAATCTTTTGCAAGTTCAACTGCACTTCTAAGCAAATTATGCTTATGTTGCTCTATTTTTACTTCTAACTTTTCAAATAAAGTAAGTCCGTCAGCAGTAGAACCAGCAAAACCTGCAATAATTTTATTATTAGCTATAGTTCGTAATTTTCGAGCAGTAGATTTTAATACTGTGTTGCCATGTGAAACTTGTCCATCTGCTGCTATAATTATTTCTGCGTTCTTTTGTAAACAAAGTATCGTAGTGCCATGTAAGGCTAAATTATCTGACATAGTGTAAAATTTATTGATATTAATTTGCTAATTAAGTAGCATATTCATGATTTATAATACTAAACTATTATTAGTTATTACTTGAGTAATCTAGTTATAGATAATTATATTCCTGTGAATTTTCAAGGTTTGAATAATGAATATATACGCAATATACATTAACCCTAAACAAAAAAATAATAATTTTATTGTCATTAAAAAAAGTTTTTCATGGACAGCCGCTGTTTTAAGTGTATTTTGGGCATTATACCATAAAATGTGGTTACTTGTTATTATAGCTGTAGCAATAAATATAGTAGCGATGACAATTAATATATTGGAATTAATGCTTGCATTAAAGCTAATTGTTATGTTAATATTTGGTTTTTTTGCTTCTGATATTAGAGAAAATTATTTACAAAGAACTAACTTTACGCTTAAAGATATAGTAGTTGCTGGTTCGCAAGTAGAAGCTGAATTAAAATTTCTGGAGCGTAATAGTTATGTACAATAAAGAAAATATTTTTGCAAGGATTATTAATAAAAATTTACCGACAGAAGTAATTTATGAAGACGAACAGGTATTAGCATTTAAAGATATAGCACCTGTCGCACCAGTACATATTATTGTTATACCTAAAAATAAATATATCGATTACGAAGATTTTATTTCTAAAGCTTCAGTG
This sequence comes from uncultured Rickettsia sp., assembly GCA_964544715.1. Classification (GTDB taxonomy): domain Bacteria; phylum Pseudomonadota; class Alphaproteobacteria; order Rickettsiales; family Rickettsiaceae; genus Rickettsia. Next base: position 4,101 of record CAZJDC010000033.1, read on the forward strand.
GAAGAAATAAAGCATTTTTTTTCTCAAATTTCTGATATAGCCAATAAAGCAGGTCTAGATAAAGATGGGTATCGCTTAATAACCAATAAAGGTGAGAAGTCTGGACAAACTATTTTTCATTTTCATTTTCATATTATTGGTGGTGCAAAACTTATTGGATTAATTAAATAACAATGACTAAGAAATATAATATTGCTGTTATAGGTGCTACTGGAAATGTCGGTCGTGAAACCTTAAATATTTTAGCAGAACGTAATTTTCCTATTAACAAAATCTATGCTGTTGCCTCAAATAATTCTATTGGACAAAAAGTTAGTTTTGGCAAACAAGTATTACCAATAAGTGGCTTAGATGATTTAGATTTTGAGGCAATAGATATTGCATTTTTTTCAGCAGGTTCAGAAGTATCAAAAAAGTTTATACCAAGTGCTATAGCTAAAAATTGTGTGGTGATCGATAAATCTTCTTTTTTTAGACTAAGTGCAGATATACCTTTAATTGTACCTGAGGCTAATTTATCAACTCTTAAAGAGTTTGATGTTAAAAATATTATATCCAATCCTAACTGTATTGCGATTCCTCTAGCGGTTGTACTTAAACCGCTAGATAATGAAATAAGTATAAAAAGAGTTGTAATATCTACTTATCAATCAGTATCTGGAGCAGGTAAAGCAGGAATGGATGAACTTTATAATCAAACAAAATCTAAATATATCTTGGAAGCAATAAGTCCCAATATATTTCCAAAACAAATTGCCTTCAATCTATTTCCTTACATAGGCTATTTAAATAAAGATGGTTATACCAGCGAAGAATCAAAAATTGCTTTAGAGCTACAGAAAATCATTGGCGGTCATCTTAAAGTTAGCGTAACTTCTGTGCGAGTTCCTGTATTCGTTGGTCATTCTATATCTGTTAATATAGAGTTTAATAGTAAAATTGATGCTAAAGAAGTTGAGGAAATACTAGAAGATGCTGACGGGGTTATTACGATTTCACATACTAAAGATGCTGCTTATATTTCGCCTACTGAAGTAGTAGGTGAAGATGCTGTATATGTCTCACGTGTTAGGAATGATGCAAGTAAAGAAAACACCATAAATTTATGGATTACATGCGATAATTTACGTAAAGGATCAGCTTTAAATAGCGTTCAAATTGCTGAAGAATTTATTAAAACTTATTTATAATATAATTAATATGGATAATACAAACACTGCCTTAAATAAAAAAAATCCTTTGATGATAGCACTTGGACAGTGCAAAACAGCTTTTTGGATAGTTTTTTGGTTTGCCTTTGTAATTAATTTATTAATGTTAATTACTCCTCTTTATTCATTACAAGTTTTAGATAGAGTACTTGGCAGCGGTAATTTATATACTTTATTATATTTATCGATAATAATTGCTTACATTTACTTTGTTTATGGCTTACTACAAATTGCTCGTTCTTTTACTCTTATAAAAGTGGGAGAATGGCTTGATAAGACAGTTGCACCAGTGATTTTTGCTTCTTCAATTGCAGCGGCAGCAACACGTATAAATATGGGATCTAGCCAGTTACTACGTGATTTTCAATCCATTAAAACATTCTTGACAAGTACGGGAATTAATACCTTATTCGATGCACCTTGGAGCATTATCTATATTATAGTTATTTTCTCAATTCATCCATATATCGGTTTTATCACAATTTTCGGTGCTATACTCATTGTGTCTACGGCATTCTTTAATGCAGCTGCTACTAATAAGACGCTTGGTGAAGCTACGGAGTTATCCCTTAAAGGTATGCTCCAAGCTGATGTTGCGAACAGAAATGCTGAAGTAGTTGAAGCAATGGGGATGATGAAAAATGTTACAAAAAACTGGCATAAATTTAACTTACAAGCACTTGATAAACAATCAACTGCTAGCTATCGTAATGGCGTTATTTCTAACTTTTCAAGATTTATCCGGAACATAATGCAAATGGCAGTTACTGGCGTTGGTGCTTATCTTGTTGTTGAAACTCATGGGGCATCAATGACTCCTGGTAATATGATTATGAGCTCTATTATAGTTGGTCGAGCACTTGCTCCTTTTGATAATGCTATTGAGTTATGGAAAAGCATGAGTGGTGCTATTAAATCATTCAAAAATATTAACAACCTATTTAATACTTATGCTTCTCGTGACGAAGCAATGCCAATGCCAAACGTTGATGGGCATTTAACTGTAGAAAATATTTACTATGCTCACCCTATTCCAAAATATATACCACAACCACCTACACCAAAATATATTTTAAAGGGTGTTAGTTTTGAGGTGCAACCAGGTAAAATTTTAGCCATTATCGGACCATCAGCAACCGGGAAGTCAACTTTAGCTAAAATCATAGTTGGTGTATGGCGGGAATCCTTAGGCTCAGTACGTTTAGATGAGGCTGAAATTTATCGTTGGAATAGAGAAGATTTTGGCAGACATGTTGGTTACTTGCCTCAAGGAGTAGAGCTTTTCAGTGGTAGCATCAAGCAAAATATCGCTAGGATGGAAGAAAATGCTAACCCTCAAAAAGTTATCGAAGCAGCTAAGCTAGCCGGTGCTCATGAAATGATATTAAGGTTTCCTGACGGTTATGATTCAGATATAGGTCCTGCCGGCTCTAATTTATCAGGTGGACAAAGACAACGCATCGGTCTTGCTAGAGCATTTTATGGTAACCCAAAGTTGGTAATTTTAGATGAACCTAACGCTAATTTAGATGAAGCAGGAGAAGTAGCACTTGCAAGTGCTTTAAAACAAGCAAAACGAAAAGGAATATCAGTCGTTGTAATTTCACATAGACCTTCTGTATTATCAGTTGTTGATAAAATCTTAATATTACAAGATGGAACTGTTGCAGTTCACGGAACTCCAGATGAAATTCAGAACCATTTTAAAACTCTACAAGGCGGCACAATTCATATTAATAATAAATAGTGTCATACCGTGGTCTTGCTACGGTATCCCAAAACAATTTTAAAAAATATTTTTTTCTGGATCCTATGAAGAAATCATGGGCTGACAGAAGGTAAGAATGATTAAATATTATGCAGGACTTCAAAAATAATAAACCTAAAACTATGCCGGAACAGTTAAAGCAATTACTCTCCCTGAGAGAAAATTCATTAAGCCTTAAAGGGCAAAGATCTAAACATAAAGCTTTGATCAATACAGCATTAAAAAAGACCTCACACGCAATAGAATTTTTACTTTTAAAGCTTGATAGGTTCGTTAATTTTATTACCAAAAAAGCTGATAAAGATCGTAATGATGTTGCACAAACCGCAAGGTCACCTATACTTTTCGGTATTTTTGTTATTATTTTCCTAGTATTAATCGGTGGTATTTGGATGGCTGTCGCCCCACTTGATAGTGGAGCTGTTGCAGTGGGAATATTAATTCCAAGCACAAATAAGAAGACAATTCAGCATCATGAGGGTGGAATAATTAACGCTATTTATGTCAAGCAAGGTGATAAAGTTAAAGCAGGTGATAAGCTAATAGAGCTTGAAGAAACCAAAATAAAAAGTGAACATGAAAGCACTTTAAGCCAATATCGTGCTGCTTTAGCTACTGAAAATCGTTTAATTGCTGAGCGTGATCATTTAGAACAAATAGAATTTTCTGATTTTTTAATGCAAGATATTAATGTACCGGAAGTCGATAAAATAATGCATACTCAGGAAAATTTATTTAGATCCAGACAAGAAGTATTTAATTCAGAAAAAGATGCATTGCAACAACGTATTTCTCAACTTGAAAAGAGAGCTGAAGGCTTAGAAGCAAAAAAAGTATCTGCAGCTAAAACAGCCGAGGTTTACCAAGATCGCTTAAATGCTTTAAAAACTTTAAAAGAAAAAGGTTTTGTACAGAAAGCTGCTTTATTAGAACAAGAAGCAAAAGTTGCGAGTGCAAAAAGTGACGTTGCAACGACTGACACGGAAATAGCAGGAATACATCACTCTATTACTGAAGCTCAAATTAGCATGATCACGCAACAAAATAAATATACTGAAAGAACTTTAACCGAACTTCGTGAAACCCAAGTACAAGCAGCAAGTTTGAGAGAAAAATATAACTCTTTAACTGATTCACTTAATCGGATAGTAATCAAATCACCTGTTGATGGTATAATTAATAATCTAAAATATCATACAATTGGCGGTTATGTAGGTCACGGGCAAACTATTATGGAGATTTTACCGACTAATGATCCATTAATCATAGAAGCAAAAGTATCACAAAAAAATATAGATTCAGTGTATGAAGGACTAATTGCAAAAATACGCTTTAGTGCTTTTAAATCACGTACTACTCCAACATTTACCGGTAAAGTAGTCAGTGTGTCACCAGACATTGTTCATGATGAAAGGCAGCAACAGCAAGATCATTACTATGTTGCTAGAGTAGAGCTTGACATGGATGAATTTAACAGGGTTGCCAAAATAAAAAATCTGGAATTATATCCGGGAATGCAAGCCGAAGTACAGATCGTTACTGGCACTAGAACACTGCTTAGATATCTCCTTGATCCCGTAATCGATACTGCATTTAAGGCATTCAGAGAGAAGTAGTGTTCTGATTGAATTATACTGATATTGTTGTGTAGATAAAAAGCACCCTAGGGGGGGCTCAGACCGTGGCTTGTACCTTGAGACATCCAGAAAAATAAAAAATACTAATTTTTTTATTAAAAATAAACTTATTACTATGTGGTATAAAATATTACTGCTTAAAAGAGCATTGATAGAATCTGTGTTTGCCAAAATT
>CAZJDC010000034.1:0-8780 GCA_964544715.1 uncultured Rickettsia sp.
AACCGTCAAATTATTAAAAATAAAGGAGTGTTTCCAGATGACAAATCGATTCAGACAATAATCTTTTTGGCATTGACAAATGCCTCTAAAAAATGGACAATGCCTATTAAGAATAGGGCAATGGATTTAAATCAATTTGCTATACTTTGTGATACTAATTTACAAAATTGGGCAAATGGAGAAATCATACTTACACAAAGAATCTGACAGACTCGCTCGATCAGACAGTGCTGGTCATACTGCACTATTATCGATTCCATTATCGAAACTGCTCAGTTAAATAACATAAATCCTTGGAAATATTTATAAAAAGTACTTGAGATCATTCAGAATTATAATTCTAAGAAAATCGTGGATTTATTACCATGGCATCTCGAACCCTCTTTTTTATATCGTAAGTTAATACCCCTTATATCGATACTTTGTAACCCATGCTATGTGATAGCGATGATAGTAAACTGTATGGGATTTCCTGCTGTAATGTGTCATAGTGCTTATGATTCTAACGCATCATGATACACATGGCAAGCTAAAGCTTCTCCATCTGGAAGATGAAGGTTTATACTTTCAAAGAGACTATCAATGATAGTCTAATCACTCTAATCCATTTCCAAATACTAATAAAAATATTAAAATAGAACAAAATAATCAACTAGATAGGTAGTAATATGCTAAAGAAACCAAACGATAAAGATAACGACTCTCTATCACCAGAAGAACTTGCTTTTGCTGCAAAATATGATAATAAGCATTCTAACACAAACGATTATCTTGATGATGCACAAGCTTGGGCAAAAAAATTGTTAGGCGATTCTAATAGCATTAATACTAACAATCATACAGACAAAGCTTAATAACTTAATTTTTATGGAAGGCATTAAAAATCATTTTTGCAAGTAATTTACTAATGCCACTTACTTTAGCAAGCTCATCTGCAGTTGCATCTGATACTGCTTTATATGAACCAAAATAATGCAGCAATGCTTTTTTACGTGTATCCCCTATGCCTTCTATTTCATCAAGACTTGAGACTTTTATAGCTCGTGATCTACTAAGCCTATGATGCTTTATTGCAAAATTATGAGCTTCATCACGCAGAATTTGTAAGTATTTCATGATCGGTAAATTTTTGTTCAACGTAAATACTTCTCTACCTACCATATGAAACTGCTCGAGACCAGCATTTCTATCCGGTCCTTTTGACATACAAACGAACGGAATATTCATTTGAAGCTTATTTATCACTTCTTTAACAATACCTAACTGCCCCTTACCACCATCTATAATCATTAAACTTGGTAACCTATGTGGTTCTTGTTTTAATCGTGTAAGCCTTCTGGTAAGGACTTGACGTAGCATTTCATAATCATTACCTACAACGTCATTCAGCAGACTTGATCCAAGTGAATTTAGCTGCATTTCATTATAATTATGCTTAATATTAAAAACCCGATATTCTTTTTTATCAAAACCGGCTTTACCTGCAACTATCATAACCCCAACTGCAAACTTGCCTTGAATATGGCTATTGTCGTACACTTCAATTCGTTCAGGAATTTCAGTAAGGTTAAATAACTCTTTAACCTCAAACATAATTTCTTGATTTTTTGCAAATTTTTTCAAATATTGCTCAAACGACAATAATGCATTTTCTTCAGCATTTTGAATTAGTTTTAGCTTAGCGCCACTAGCAGGAATTGTAATGCTAAGCTTAGCAAAGTTATTAATGTTCCTAAGCGCTTCTATGATATGATTTTTATCATCAATTTCACGATTAATAATAATTTCTGGAGGTACTTGTTGTTTTTGGTAAAATTGTAATAAAAAATGTTTTAATACTTCTTCTTTGGTACTATCTTCTGTAGAAGTAGGAAAATACGGAATATTACCGCAAGCCTGCCCTATCCGGTATAAAAATACTTCTACACAATAATGCCCATTGTTTCCCACAATAGCTATTATATCTGCATCTTTAACTATATCCGTAATACCAGCTTTAAGCTGCACGTAACTTAATGCCTTAATACGATCTCTGATTTCTGCCGCTTCTTCAAAACACATCTGCTTGCTTAATTCTTCCATCTTCTTCGATAGATTTTCTTGGAGTTCTTTACTGCGTCCTTGTAAAAAATCTTTTACTTGCCCTACTAGCTCCGCATAATCTTTTTTATTGATCTTACAAACACATGGAGCATAACAACGTTTGATTTCGTATTGCAGGCAAGGACGAGTGCGTGAATTGAAGTAATTATCTGTACAAGAACGCAGTTTAAAGATTTTTTGTAGCTCCGATAAGGTAGTATTAACTTGTGAAGCTGAAGCAAATGGACCAAAAAACTTTCCATCTTCTAAGGCTCTACCTCGGTATTTTAGCAATTGCGGAAAAGCGTGATCTAAGCGTAATTTAATGAAAGGAAAAGACTTATCATCTTTAAGAAGAATATTGAATTTTGGTTGAAATGTTTTGATTAGCTTAGCTTCTAAAAGCAGTGCCTCGACTTCAGAATTAGTAATGATATACTCTAGAAAGCAGATATTTGCAACCATCCGGAGGGTTTTAGTATCTAAATCTGTTTTAATGTAATTAGTAAGACGCTTTTTTAGGTTCTTGGCTTTACCAACATAGAGAATCTGCTTATTAACATCAAACATACGATAAACCCCTGAACGCTCAGGAATATCTATAATCTTGGACTTAATTAACTCATTTCCAGTAAGTTCCATAGTCATATATTATATTTCATTATCACATGACCTTGTTGTTACATGACGCAAGAGTCGTCATTGCGAGGAAGTAATCACGTGAGATCGAAAAACATTCTAAGGTAGTCATACCGTGTCTTGGAAACTAGATCCAATCAATAAAAAGTACAAATATTTTTCAAATTCAAAATTTGATTTCTCTCGTTTTATGCTGGATCTAGTTAGCCAAGCCACGGGATGACATAATAAATTCACTATAACTGTTTTTTCTCTTGAATAAGCTCAAATACCTCAACTGTATCACCTTCTCTAATATCTTCATAATTTTCAAATGCGATACCACACTCATAACCTTCGTTGACTACTTTAACTTCTTCTTTAAAGCGTTTTAAAGTTTTCAGCTTACCCTCATGAATTACTATATTATCACGTAATAAGCGTACCACTGCTCCTTTCTTAATAATACCTCTAGTAACATAAGAACCAGCGATTTTACCAATTTTAGTAATGTTAAATATTTGCCTAATTTCTACTGATCCAATATATTGTTCTCTAATAATCGGATCAAGCATTCCACTCATAATTGCTTTCACGTCATCTAATAGATCGTATATTATACTATAATATCTAATTTCAACCTTTTCTTTTTCTACAGCAATTTTTGCATTTGCACCTGCTATAACATTAAAGCCAACAATAATAGCTGAAGAAGCATGAGCAAGTGACACATCCGATTGTGTTATAGGACCTACACCACTGTGAAGAATGCGTAGCTTAACTTCATCATTTGGTAATTTTAATAAACTACCTAAAATAGCTTCAACTGAACCATGAACATCACCTTTAATAATTAAAGGTAATTCCTTAATTTTGCTACTACCAGAAGCTTTTAAGAATAAATCTTCTAAACTTGAACGTGGTGCTATAGATATTTTCTTTTCTTTAACAACTCGCTCTCTATAGTCTGCTATGTCTTTTGCGTGTTTTTCCGTTTGTACTACGTTAAACATGTCACCGGCATGAGGAACATGACTCAAACCATGAATTTCTATCGGAACGGATGGGGTAGCTTCTAAAACTTCTACTCCTTTATCGTTAGTCATTTTTTTGACTTTACCATACGCAGTTCCCGCTATTATAATATCACCACTTTTTAAAGTACCACGCTGAACTAGCATGGTTGTTAATGCACCTCTTCCTTTTTCGATTTTTGATTCAATCACAACGCCGCTAGACGATCCAAACGGGCTTGCTTTTAAATTTTGCATTTCTGCAACTAATAAAATCGCTTCTTCAAGTTTATCTAAATTAATTTTTTTAAGTGCCGAGATTGGAATAATCATCACATCACCACCAGCCTCCTCACCGATAATTTCATACATATAGAGTTCATTTTTTACACGCTCAATATCAATATCATGCTTATCAATCTTATTAATAGCAACTATTATCGGAACATTGGCTGCTTTTGCATGGTTAATCGCTTCAACAGTTTGTGGTTTTATACCATCATCTGCGGCAACTACTATGATAACTATATCTGTGACACCCGCTCCTCTTGAACGCATTTCTGAGAAAGCTTCATGACCAGGAGTATCAATAAAAGTAATAGCTCTACCATCAGCAAGCGTTACTCTATAAGCCCCGATATGCTGAGTAATTCCTCCTGTCTCACCGGATGCTACATCTGTAGATTTTAAAGCATCAAGCAAAGAAGTTTTTCCGTGATCAACATGTCCCATAACTGTAACAACTGGTGCCCGTGGTCTTAAATCTTCTTCTTGATCATTTGTAATTAAGATATTTTCAACATCCGATTCTTGAACTCTTGTGACAGTATGACCTAAATGTGTGGCAACTAATTCTGCAGTATCAGCATCAATTGTTTGGCTAGCATTAGCAAGAATGCCAAGCTTCATTAATTCTTTAATAACATCAGCTACACGCTCAGACATTGCATTTGCAAAATCACCAACACCAATAACTTCGGGTAGTGTTATTTCTCTATATACTTTTTCAGGTGCTTGTACTAATGATTTACGCTTTTCTTTTTCTCTTGCTCTTTTTATAGCAGCAAGACTTCTAGTTCTATTTCTATTATCATTTTCATCGTCACCAACCATATTGAAGAGATCAGTCTTTTTAAACTTTCTTGATTCTTCAACCTTAGGCTTTGATACAACAACCTTATTTTCTGCTACTTTATCTACATCCTTTGCTGATTCTAGACCATAACGTGTGCTAGTTCCTAATAATGGAGACTTGACAAAAATATCCTCTTTCTTTTTAGAAGTTTGAAGTGCAGATTCTTGAGTATCTTTTACTGCCTCTATTTTTGGCTCTTCTTTAACTTGATTAGTATTATTGCTCTCTTCTTGCTCAACTTCTAGAGGCTCTACTTGTGAAGTAGTAGATTGATTAATAATTGCAAGTTGACTTAAAGTACTTATTTGTGAATTATTATTTAATTGTGATTGTTCTAAAGCTTTTTTTAGAATAGATAAGCGTCTATTAAATTCTTCACTACCACCACTTGCACGAGTTTCTAAACTACCTTTCTCTTTGTTTAATGAAAGAGTAGTAGAACCACTAGAGCTTTTTCTAACCTCTACTAATGTTTTCGACTGAGCATTAACAAAATTTTGAGTACTCGCAAGAGAGTCAAAAGACTTGTTAAATGACAATTTTGTATTGCTAAGTGTCAACTTTTTGGGTTTGTTTTCCTGATTATCCGTCATATTTAAACCTTTATGTTTAGTACCGGTGTTATCTAGTGAGCTTGTCCGGTTTTGTATTTCATGGCTTGGAAAAAGCCCTCGATGTCATACCTTGGATTGTACACGATATCCAAAAAAAATAACTAAAAATATCAATCTTATTGGTATTTTTAACTGGATCGTATGCATAAATCACGAAGAATGACAGAGGAAAAATCAAGCCATGCAACAACCTAAGTACAAGCAGCAGGATGACACGATTCTTCTTTTAGCTCACTATGTTTGTTTAGCCGTTTTAATTAATAATTGAATATTATCATCTGTTATATTAGAATGTGGAGCTAAATTTTTAAATTCACTTACACTCATTTCACCTAAATCTTCTATAGTCTTAATACCATATTCAGCAAATTTTAATATTAATTCAGGTTGTATTTCTAATATATCTATTAATTCCTGTTCAACTCCAAGCTCTTCAAGTTCTTTAACAATCTTGTCATTTTTGAGATTAACATAATTAATAGCTCTATTTCTAATCTCTAAAGCTAGTTCTTCTTCAAAACCTTCAATATTCATTAAAGCGTTAATATCACTATTTGCAATTTGTTCTACTGTATTAAAGCCACTAACTGATAAAAGTTGCCCGATTACTTCTTCAACATCTAAAGCTTCCATAAATAATTCCGTAGAAGTTACGAACTCTTCATTTCGTCTTTTTGACTCTTGCTCTTCAGTCATTATATCAATATTCCATCCTGTGAGCTTAGCAGCAAGTCTTACGTTTTGCCCTCTTCTACCTATTGCAAGGCTTTGATTTTCCTGTGAAACCACTACTTCTACTTTTCTTTTATCTTCATCAATAAAAATCTTTAAAATTTCAGCAGGTGCAAGAGCATTGATTATAAATTGTGCAACATCCCTGTGCCATAATATTATATCAATTTTTTCTCCATTGAGCTCATTTGTTATAGCTTTTACCCTATTACCCCTAATACCAACACATGAACCTATCGGGTCTATACTACTATCTGAAGCAAATACAGCTATTTTAGCTTTTGAACCCGCATCACGTGCTACTGCTTTTATTTCAATTATTCCCTCATAGATTTCTGGTACTTCTAACTCAAACAATTTAGCGAGCATCCTATCATCTGCTCTAGACAAAAATATTTGTGGACCTTTTGTTTCGTGCCTTACATCTTGTACATATGCTTTAATACGATCACCCACTTTAAAATTTTCACCTTTAATCTGTTGTTCTCTCTTTATTCTTGCCTCAGCACGATTAAGATCAACTATTATATCACTATATTCTATTCTTTTAATAACACCATTTATAACTTCACCTTTTCTATCTTTGAAATCATGATATTGTTTTGCACGCTCTGCCTCTATAACACGCTGTGTTATAACTTGTTTTGCTGCTTGAGCTGCTACCCTTGCGTGATCAATAGCAGGTAAATATTCGTATATTTCATCATCAATTTTAGCTTCAGAATCTTTTTGCAAAGCTTCGGTAAGTGAAATTTGTGTTAAATAATCTTCTACATTTTCTACTACTTTAAGCACTCTTAAAAGATTTATTACACCCGTTTTTCTATTGATTTGTGCTTTAATATTATATTCATTGCCGTATTTTTTTCGTCCTGCTACTTGTACTGCCTGTTCTACAGTTGATATCAAAACTTCTTTTGATATCCCTTTCTCACGAGCTACAGAATCTATAATTTGTAAAATTTCTATGTTACCTATATTAGACATATATTATATTACCCTGTGTGTCTTAAAGCATCTTCTCAAATTTTACTACTAGAGGTAATTTGGAATTATGCTTATAATTTTTAATTTTTCGTAGAACCTAATAATTTTTTAAACATTTCTTCTGTTAAAACTAGGTTAGCACTTTTAATTAAATTGTAATTAATTATTATTTCTTGGTCTTCCCATTTTAAATATACTTTATCGTCTTTAGCCTCAATTATCATACCTTGATAACGGCTTCTACCATTTAATAATTTTTTAAGCTTAATTTTAACTTCTCGTCCTACAAATCTTTTATAATTTTCAAATTTTACCAATAGACGCTCAACACCACTTGAAGAAACCTCTAAGGAATACGCCTCTTCTATCAGATCTTCAACATCCAGAATAGCTGAGATAGTATTGCTTGCTTTAGCACAATCTTCTACTGTTACTTTTTGATCATCAAGCCTATCTATTAATATCTCAACTATTTTATAGTTTAGATCTTTAACACGTACAAGTACTAACTCAAACCCTATATCTCTTAAGGCTTCTTCTATCAGATCTGCGATTTGTTGTTCAATAGTTTGCATTTGTAAATTTGTAACAAAAAAGGTGGGATAACCCACCTTCATTTATTTTTATATTTTGTTTCCCTTATAAGAGAAGGATACACTAGTAAATATATATTAGCAATATTTATTTAAAAATAAAAAGCACTATATGTTTTAATGAAACGGACAAACACCTATTAATGGTGAATCAAAAGCTTCTAATATTGAACCAAATCCCTCTATATGAATATTAGTTAATCCTCCCAATTTTAATTGCAATAGAGAGTAGAGAGTTAAAGCTGCCAAAGCTAATTTTTGTATTGGCGTTATACCACCTATAGCCATATTTGGTCTTGCGTTATTATATGACCAAAGCCATTGAGTGGCAAGATTTTATGCCTCTTGAATATTATAAAATAACTGTTGACTCAACCAATCATATCTTATAATCCTATTATATCTTTCAATATATGAATTTTGCTGAGATTGACCTGACTGCATAATATAATAACTTGATATTTTTCTCTTTTACCCACTTGTTCAATAATTTACTTATATATTCAGGTACATTATCACAGCTTATAGATTTTGGCTTTCCTCACCATTCTATAATTTGATCTAGTGACCTTATGACTCTTCCTGTCGGCAATGAACAGTCAATCTCAATCCCAAAACCCTCTCTATATAAAGTCATCAATCACATTAAATAAACTATATTTTCTTCCCCTTCTCTAAACTATCTTGCATTAAAGTCTATAGAGCAGCAATCATTTATTGTATTAACGCGAGTTTCGTATTCACCATGGCTCTGTATAGCTGATAAATAGTGGGTTACGGGTATATTGATAATAGTACTTTGGTTATAAATTAGTTAAAAGATACAGGTTTTAAACTAAGGTAGTATTTTTACAGAATTAGCAAAGAGTTGATAGGTTATTGAAAATAATATAGATAGCAATAACCTATGAGCATAGATTTTACAGAAATATTTTGCTACGTCGATGATTCTTTTCAAGAATTAGATAAGCAAACAAACTCAATTACTCAAAATAACAACAAATCT
>CAZJDC010000035.1:0-8768 GCA_964544715.1 uncultured Rickettsia sp.
ACTTTAGTGCTACTGGTGGTAATGTGACTGATGATATAATTAATGAATATATTAAAGCATACTGATGCACATGAATCAGACATAATTTTTCACATAAGATCGAATAAGCTTTAGCTTGATATGCGACTGCTAGTCGCAAAAATCAAACTTTCATCTCTTAGATAAAAGTGGTTGATAAATTTGAGGAAAAAGAGTTATATTGGACTTAAAAGTAAAAAATAAAACTGGTAATTGGTATATAATTGAGAGATACCAGAACAATGAATCAGTTTATTTTAAACGAGCGCAGTATTATTCTTCTCATCCTTATGTAAGTCAGCTTAAAGCAGGTCTACTTTACAAGAATTTATTACCGGTAGTTATTATATCCTTAATCAAAGATAGGTTATTGACGAAGAAATCCCTTACATTAGCTATCATAAAACAATAGAGACAAGTACCAAACAACAATATTATACGACTTATCAACTTGGAAAATTTGATAAAGAAAAATTAGAAACAGTCGCAGATGAATGTTTACATTTATTCAAATGTGCAGTAGAAGAAAAAGAGATACCGGAAGATATAACTAGTGATAAAGTCAAAGAAGCTTATCAATGTTATTGAGATGCATAATATGACTATAAAGGCTATGATTTATATATCAAAACCAAGATTGTCGCACAGACTGAAGAAATTACTTTAGCAGAACATTTTGAAAAAGGTAAAGCTGAAAGTAAAATTGCAATAGTAAAAAATTTATTGATCGCAGGTATAGATATATAAGTTATACATATCATCAACAGGATTACCAAAAAAATTGAAAAACTAAAAACTAAAATCAATCATATTTGAAGTGATGTAAATTATTTATCTTTTCATATCCGCTATTTATTTTTTAATTTTATTACTAGTGTTTGTAATTTTTCAAATTCTTCCCTAGTAACATACTTACCTTTAAGTACTTTATCCTCCATTACGTCGCAACTTTTATCTTTTATATTATTTATTGCTTTATGAAAGACGCTACTAGCTCCTGTCGCTACTTTTAATAAATCATTTGTTTTCATTTTAAAATACCTCAATTGATAAAGCATGTAAGCCATTTTGGAATTCATCGGTAAGTAGGCTATTAATAGTGCGATGATTGGCAATTAGGCTTTTTCCTTGTAAAATTTCTGCAGAGATTTTTATTTTAATATGGCTATGAATGCCGTCATAATGACTGGCATGTTTATGACTTTCATCTATTATTTCACAAAAATGTGGTTTTAACACACTTAATTTTTCTGTTATCCTGTCTATTCTACTCATATTTTTATTTTATTTATGGAATAAATACCTTAGTATTTTAGAATATATAATTTTTTTATCAAAATTGCAATGTCGAAATTAATCGCGGAATATAAAGTTTTACAATCTGAAATGGATAAAATAGGGAGAGGAGTATGTTTTGCTTGTAAATTATTGAATTATGATGAAATTGCATTCATAGCACCAAATAAGAATTTTATAATTCATGATTTAGAAAAAATTATTGAAAATGTAAGCAAAGAGCTTGATATTCTTTTTAAGTTTAGGAAAACAGAAAAAGACATCATAATATTTGTATTAGATATTACTGATGTTGATTTAATTAAAAGTTTTGCCAGAAAGTTATATTTATCTTCCCAGCTTTATATAAATGAGGAGCGACCAGAAATGTACATAAATTGTTGTATTGCAAGCGCCGAGTTTCCAAAAGTAAGTACCAATGCAGATGAGATTGAGAAAATACTCAACATGTTACTTTCACAAAATAATAATTATTATTATCGTGAATATAATCGTGCTGATCATGATTTAGAAAATATAAAAAAGTTTAATTTACAGCTCAATTTGCTTAGACAAGCTTTAGCTAAAAAGATCATACGTTTTGCTTATCAGCCTATAATTAATCGCAAAACTTTGAAAGTACATTATTATGAATGTTTGCTCCGCATACCGTATGAGAATGGTACTTATATTTCTGTTGGTCCTATAATCCCTATTGCTGAAAATAAAGGATTAATTTTTGTAATTGATCAGATCGTTTTAGAAATGAGTGTTCATGAGCTTGTAAACAATCCCAATTTAATGCTATCTGTTAATATTTCAAATATTGGTACAACTGATGAAGCTTTATGGGAAATAGCAGAGAATTTATTGAGAACTTATGATGTACGAGGTCGTTTAATTATTGAAATTACTGAGACTTCTTTCAACAAAAATTATGATAAGATAACCGTATTTATCAATAAGTTACGTAAATTTGGTTGTAAATTTGCTTTAGATGATTTTGGCTCAGGATTTACTTCCTTTAAACAACTGCAAAGTTTGCCTATAGATATTATAAAAATTGATGGTCAATATGTCCGTAGTATTACAAGCGATGTACAAAGTAGATATTTTATTGAAAGACTAATAAAAATCTCAGAAGATTTAAATATTGAAACAGTAGCTGAATTTGTCGAAAACGGCGAAATAGCTAAATTTTTAATGGATCTAAAAGTAGGTGGCTTGCAAGGCAATTACTACTCCGAAGCAAAATTTGATAGGACAAATGTTACCCCGTGGCTTGCTAACTAGGTCTAGAAAAAGCGAGAGTAATTGAGCTTTTAATTTTAACAATTTATCGTATTTAAACTTTTTAAGTATTGGATCCCGCGGCTTAACTGCGGGATGACAATAGTACTTGACAATTTTACTAAAACCATATATGCACAACTCAATTTTAGAGATTAACTTAAATGCTGTTACTTGAATTAACAAAAACTAATCAAACTTTAGAAATTATACATTTTATTGGTATTGGAGGCGTTGGAATGAGTGGCATTGCTGAGATATTACATAATCTTGGTTATAAGGTGCAAGGTGCTGATTTAATAGAGAATTATAATACTAAACGTTTAGAAGCATATGGTATTAAAATATTTGTTGGTCACACACCACAAAATATTACAAATGTCTCGTATGTTGTTGTTTCTTCGGCAATTAATCAAAATAACCCAGAAGTAAAAGAAGCTTTGAAGCGTAAAATACCAATTATTAGACGTGCAGAAATGCTTGCGGAACTTATGAGGTTAAAATGCTCGGTGGCGGTATCCGGTTCGCATGGTAAGACTACTACAACCTCTTTGGTTGCATGCTTGTTTGAAGCAGCAGGTTTACACCCTACAGTTATTAACGGCGGTATTATTAATAATAGATCAACAAATGCCTATCTTGGTTCAAGTAACTATTTAATTGCTGAAGCTGATGAATCAGATGCGACTTTTATTAGTATTCCGTCGACTATTGCAATAATAACTAATATTGATCCCGAGCATTTGGATTATTATAAAGATTTTGATACGCTAATTAATGCTTTTAGGGGTTTTATTACGAACTTACCTTTTTATGGTTTTGCTGTTTGCTGTATTGACCACAAAACAGTACGTGAGTTAGTAAATAACATTACAGAACGGAAAGTTATTACTTATGGTATTGATTCTGATGATGCTCATATTACGGCATTTAATATTAGTACAGATATTAATTCATCTACCTTTGATGTAAAAATCACCTTACCTAAGGTAAGCGGTGTTACAATTATAGAAAAAATTACTATTCCAACCCCAGGAAGGCATAATATTTTAAATAGCCTTGCTGCAATTAGTGTGGGGGTGGAGTTAGATTTTGGTATTAAAGCTATTAAAAATGGATTTAATGACTTTAAGGGAGTGAAAAGAAGATTTACTAAGGTAGCTGAATATAATAATGCTTCGATTATTGATGATTATGCTCATCACCCTGAAGAAATTAAGGTAACATTATCTACTGCCAAAAATATAGCAAATAAACAGCATGGTAAGGTTATTGCTATTTTCCAGCCGCATAGATATTCGAGAATGCAGTATTTATTTGATGATTTCATGCGTTGTTTCAATGATGCAGATCTATTGTATATTACTGATGTATACGCAGCGGGAGAAAGTCCTATAGAAGGTATTAGCGGGCAAAGTTTAATTGATAACATTACTAAGCTAAAATATCATAATCAGGCAAATTTTCTAGCAAAATTAGATGATAGTGTAGAAGTTATAATGAACAAAGCCTCACCTGGTGATATGATCATTATGATGGGAGCGGGTAATATTTCAAATGTTGCTCATGAGTTAGAAAAAAGAATGTCATTCCGTGGCATGCCCACGGAATCTCAGGACACAGACTACGCTACAAGATCCCATAATCAAGTCGCGGGATGACAGAACAGGATTGAATATGGTAATGTTACCCGTAGTAAAAGGTGAATATAGGAAAGGTTATAACTTAAAACATTTAACATGGTTTAAAGTAGGTGGTAATGCTGAAATATTCTTTAAACCTTTAGATAGTGAAGATTTAGCGAGCTTTTTAGTACAAAATAAACAAAAAGTACCCATAACTACTTTCGGTGCTGGCTCAAATATTATCATAAGAGATGGGGGTATAGAGGGAGTTACGATAAAGCTTGGTCAAAATTTTAGTAATATTGATTTTACGGATGATAATTATTTACTAGTTGGTAGTAGTTGCCGTAATTTTAGTTTAGCTAAATTTTGTCAAGTAAATGCTATTAGTGGGTTTGAGTTTCTAGTCGGTATACCTGGCACTATCGGCGGTGGCGTTGCTATGAATGCTGGAGCTTATGGCTGTGAGTTTAAAGATATTTTAGTGAGAATTGAAGCAATGGACTTTGCGGGGAATTTTCGAACATTTACACATGAAGAAATCGGTTTTAAATATCGTGGTAATAATTTGCCGAAAGATTTAATTATCCTAAAAACTGTTTTTAAAGTTACTAAAGGTAATAGTGAAGATATATTAGCACGAATGAATGAAATAAATGTTGCAAGATCATCAACTCAGCCAATGAAAGAGCGTACCGGTGGCAGTACTTTTGCAAATCCGGAAGGATTTAAATCATGGCAGCTTATTGACAAAGCCGGACTTAGAGGCTATAGAATAGGCGATGCTTCTATTTCAGAACTTCACTGTAACTTTATGATCAATAACGGAAATGCTACCGCTAAAGAATTAGAGGATCTAGGTAATTTCGTCCAGCAGCAAGTGTTGGAAGATAGTGGAATTAGATTGAATTGGGAAATAAAGCGGATTGGGAAGTGTCATCCCGTGGCTTGACCACGGGATCTTGTATCATATACTGTATCCTAAGATACCGCGGCGCGGGGACGTGGTATGACACAGTTCTCCTAACAAAAAAATAAAGAATATGCATAAATATCAAACACATTGGGTTGAAAGCTCAGCAATCAAAATATTAAGTGATATCGGTAAGAAACACATAGCATTAGTAGCTGGTGGTATGTCTGCTGAACGCGAAGTATCACTAATATCAGCTGAAGGGGTAGGCAAAGCGCTAATAGAAGCAGGTTATAGAGTTACTTTTATAGATATGGGAGCTGATATTGCTATTAAGCTACATGAAATAAAGCCTGATATTATTTTTAACTGTCTGCATGGTACATATGGTGAAGATGGTTGCCTGCCTGGACTGCTTAATATTATGCGTATTCCTTATACTCATAGCGGAGTTTTAGCATCAAGCCTTGCTTTTGATAAGGTACATTCCAGAAGTTGGTTTTTGACTAATAATATGAATATGGCCGAGAGTATTGTCGTAAATAAAAGCGATAATATTAAGGCTGATCCTATGAAGCGTCCATATGTTATTAAGCCTCTTAAACAAGGATCAAGCATAGGGGTTGAGGTAATATTTGAGGAAGATGATTTTAACTTTACTAATTATAATTTTTTTTATGGTGATGAAGTAATAATAGAGCAATATATAAAAGGGCGTGAACTGCAAGTAGCAATATTAAACGGCAAAGCATTAGGAGCTTTAGAGATTAAGCTACTAAAAAATCGCTTCTATGATTACGAAACTAAATATACTGAAGGATTTTCTGAGCATCTTTGTCCTGCTCCGCTGCCAAGCGAGTTGTATGATGAATTGCTTAGAGAATCTGAGAAAATTTATAAAACTATGAATTGTAGAGGTCCTGTTAGAGTTGAATTTATTTTAGCAGATGGAACAAATAAATTATATGCTTTGGAAATAAATACTCATCCTGGCATGACTCCTTTATCTATAGTTACTGAAATAGCGTCTTCTCAAGGCATAAATTTTATTAATTTAATTGAAGAGACTTTAAAGACTGCAAACTTTGACTCATGAAAAAAAAAACAAGCTCAAATAAGAAAAATACAGCTAAAAAAAACAATAACATTTCATTGCGTCGAAAGTTAGGATTAATCTATAAGAAAACAACATTAATACTTAAGATCGCTTTAATCATCTTTATATGTTTGTTTGCTTTCACAAAATATTTTGCTTCGTTAAAAAATTATTTAATAACAAATATATATCAAACAACTACAGACCTTGGTTTTAAACTTAAGAATGTGATAATTGAAGGTCAGCAAAATGTTGATGAACCTACAATATTAAAAGTTTTAAACGCTAAAAATGGTAATTCTATTTTTGCTCTTAATTTAAATAATATTAGGAATAATTTAAAGAATAATAAATGGATTAAGGAAGTATATATTTTAAGAAGATTACCAAATACAATATATATAAAACTGTTTGAAAGAGAACCTATTGCCATTTGGCAGATTAATAATCAGCTCTTTTTGATTGATGAAGAGGGTTATGAAATCAGTAAGAACATAGAGCCATTTCCTTATTTATTACATGTTGTAGGGGAGGGAGCAAATATATATGCTAGCAAGCTGGTAAATGAGCTACAAAAATATCCGGCAATAATAAATAAAACTTTATCTGCTGTTAGATGTGGTGATAGAAGATGGGATTTAAATATTAAAGGTGGGATAAATATTAAATTACCGGCAAAGAATTTTGAAGAAGCCTTAAAATATATAGATGCCCTCAATAAAGCAAATAAACTATTTAATCAAAACTACAAAGTATTAGATTTAAGAGACAAGAATAAATTCTATCTTGAGAAGTATTGATTAGACTCGTCATTGCGAGGAGATATGGGCGTTGTTGCATTGATCAGTTCTCTGTCATCCTGTGGCTTGTACACGGGATCCAGCAGCATAAAGCGAGATAAAGTTGATGCTGTTTTTACTGGATCCCGTGTACAAGCCACAGGATGACAGAAAGCGTGTACGACAATGTACGATCGCAATGACGAAATAATAATGAACATAAAAATGAAAGAGAAAATATCGAATTTTGTAGCACTTGATTTTGGTAGTAGTAAAATTGCTACCATTGCTGCCTATATTAGTAAGAAAGGTGAAATTAAGGTAGCAAGTCAAAATTTACATCACTCTAAAGGCATCAAATCAGGAGTTATAACGGACTTAAAAAATGCTGAAAGTAGTATTATTGCAGCAATTTATGCATTAGAAAAAGATTGTAATAAAAATATCAAAAAAGTTATATTATCGCTATCAGGAGCTGCTACTAAATCTTATTATATAAACTATACTATTAAAGTTAGCACAGCAACTATAACAGAACAAGATATCAAAAAGCTTTTACAAAAAGCATTACAGGAATTTAAATGTCAGGATCAAGAAATTATTCATTACTTTCCTTTTGAGTTTATTCTTGATAATAATAGGGTCGAAAACCCTATAGGTATGTATGGAAGAGAGCTCAGTTGTGAATTACACATTATTGCGGCTGAGTCAAATATGCTATCAAATATCGTGCAGTGTTTTGCTAAGTGCCATATTGAAGTTACCAATATTACTCTAGCCATTTATGCTTCTGCAATCAGCTGTCTTACGCATGATGAAAAAAATCTCGGTTCACTAATTGTAGATATAGGTGATAAAACCACTTCTTTTGGTATTTTCGTTGCCGGTAAATTAATATATACAGGACACGTAAATATAGGAAGTTTTCATATTAGCTCTGATATTGCAAAAGTTTTCGGTACTGACCTTGCTACGGCTGAAAAATTAAAGATTTTATACGGTAATGCAATTTTATCCTCGTTTGATAAAGATAGTATTATTAATATGGAGGATTTCCATGTTGATCCTCACCATAGTCCTGCAGGAGCAGTAACGATCTATAAGCTTGCTGAAGTAATAAAAGCACGAGCGGAAGAGATATTATTAATGGTAAAGTCTGAGTATGATCAAGCAATAAAAGGGCAAATATCAGTGTATCGTACTGTCATTACTGGAGGTGGATCGCAGCTTAGAGGTTTAAAGGAGCTTGCAAGTAAGATTTTTGAGAAGCAAACTAGAATAGGTAAACCAGAGCTTATTGATGGCTTTACTGAAGATTATAATCCATCTGCTTATTCGGCAGTTATAGGTATGCTAAAAATTCATGCTTTAAAACAGCAAAAAGAATTCGCCCATATGAAACTTGATGAAAATAGCAGCTGGATTAATAAAGTTTTTGATTGGTTGAAAGAGAATATTTAAAAAGTGATCATGCTTATTTTGCCGTACTTGAGTTTTTGGCTTTTTTAGTTAGTCCGTCTGCCAAAACTCTACGAGCTCTTTATGGGCAATAGGTTTTTATATCCAAAAGAATACAAGAATCCATAAGAAAATGGTAAGATATGGTCATAAACTTTATGGATTTCAGTCAATATGCTAATAGAGAATATTATCAAATCACAAAAACAAGGAAAACTTTTTGGTTATAAATTAAAAGAATAATTAAACTCACATATTGAACTTTGGACAAAACTATCTCCATGAGCTCTTAATTTTATTCACAAAATAGTATT
>CAZJDC010000036.1:0-8764 GCA_964544715.1 uncultured Rickettsia sp.
TACTAAACTAAAACACGTTCTCCTCACACTAATGGAATATGAGAAAGATTACATAAAACTTTAAAAGATGAGTTTTATGATATAGTCTTCCGTAAAAATATTTATAGATTATGAGAGGATTTACAGATTAACTTAGATCAATATTTAAACCAGTATAATAATACTAGACCTCATTCTGGAAAGTTCTGTTATGGAAAAACTCCTATGCAAACTTTCAAGGAAAGTATTAAAATTGCTAAAGATAAGTCTATTAATTCTTACTTATCTGAAAGCTCTTTTGCTGCTTAATCAATCTCTTCCTGTCAGATCAAGTGTAGTGTTTTACACACGTAAATACTTACGTGCCGTTTTTACACTCATACCTGCTTTTGCAGCAGAAATTATCTGATTATATTTTTTTGATCTTTTGCATTAAAATACCTACTTATTTATTTGTACATGTCATCAGTAATTCTCGCATAATATTTAAATCTTAAAAGATAAATTTTTATTCGATTTTACTGTCCATATTTACTTCTTGTTTATGGGTGATTTTAATGTTCGTTGAGGGTAATGCTAATATTCGTTCATCACGGTGTCACAAGATTAGATATTTTTTCCCTAGCGAATATATTCTTGCGCATCAAGAGTATGATACTGACTATTATATATTTTTTCATAATCTTTGCTAACTATAATTTTTAGATGTAAATACTTAAAAATTTTTCGATCAAAAGTCAACTAAATTTTATTAGAGGACAACATTAATAGTACAACTTTTAATTTTCCATTAGATTATCTTGACTAAATCATAATAACGTGCTCTTATATCATTGATAATCAAACTAACAATAAAATTAATTTGATTTATTAAGAATAATTTATTATTCTATTAATTTTTATTAAAATATCAAATTGATCAAGATGGCAAATCCGATACAAAAATTTATATCTTTTTCAGAACACAAAGCTGATATAGAGCGAATAAAACAAGCAATAGAAGAGGAGGGATGGTCAATAGTAAAACTAGTGCCTAATAAAGGACGTTTCATTGGTCTGTTAGAAAAAATTTCGCATGTAGAAGATGATGACACTGTATATATCCCACCAAGAAAAAATATTAATTAATTAATATTTTTTCTATTGAAGTTTATATTATCATTTCCTTTATTCTTTTCTTTTAAAAAAGGTATATAATTGCTATTATAAAATAATATAACTACATAATGCCATCATTCAAACAAACAAAAATCTTACCTTATAAACCTCAAGAATTATTTAATTTAGTTTGGAATATAAAGTCTTATCCTAAATTTCTACCTTGGTGCGTAGCTAGCAGAATTATTTCAGAAAATAGTGAAGAAATTGTTGCAGACCTTGTAATTCAGCTAAAAGGTTTTTCAGAAAATTATCGTTCTCATGTTACTAACAAAATAATAGATGATAAAGAATATTTCATTAATACATTGGCTATTTCTGGTCCTTTTAAGTATTTAAAAAGTACTTGGCAATTTACTTCGCATCCTACAGGAACTGAGCTAAAATTTTTTATTGATTTTGAAATGAAATCAATAATATTTGAGAAATTAGTCGGTAGCTATTTTATTAAAGTAACTGAAACAATGATTACAGCTTTTGAAGAAAGGGCGAGAGGATTATTAAGTAAAATCAAGAAACTTTAATTTTACCTTACTTAATTGATAGAAAACGTATGATATAGGTTCTATAGCATTTCCTGATAATTGCACATCAGTATTATAAATATTATCATAAACAAAAGTTGCAGCTGCAGCTGTTCCATTTACTGCACATAAAGTACCTTCATAAACACTGCAGATCCTGCATCATATAATGCATGAGCAGTATTTTTTATGCACTCTCTACTACATTTTCATAATTAGCAGCTACTGTACTGCTACAGTACCCAGAATACTAACTGTAGGATAAAAAATATAGTACAAGCAAGGCTTTTTACTATTACCTTTGCAAATTCTGGTAAAGCAAAAACCCAAAAGCATATCCTATCATGACTGACCAAGATATTTCTTTAAAAGAAATAAGACCTAAGAGAATTTGTGGTAAAGTTTTTACGGCATAACCTGCTGCTTCAGCAGAATACTTACCACAACTGATAGCTGATTCTTGAGTATTATAAAGGTGCGTTTTACTACTAATAAAATAATTAAACATTTTAGAAAACATTAACTTTCTCCATTATTAAATTGCACTACCATATTTTATAGTTTTCAGAGCTTAAATAAAAATTACCATACATTATTAAGTAAATAAATATCAACTATGAAGTTAAATATTATTAATAATTCATTTTTTATTTAGAGCAACTAGGTAAATTTCTGTTGATTCTTTGCGACTAGATGATGGTTTAAAATGTTTGACAGTAGAAAATTCACGTTTCACTTTATTTAAAAGCTCATTTTCCGCTCCCCCACGAAAGATTTTGGCAATAAAATGACCAGAAGGATTTAAGACTTTTAAAGCAAACGCAAAAGCTTGCTCGCATAAAAGTAAAGTTCTTATATGATCGGTAGCTTTGTGACCTATAGTATTTGATGCCATATCACTCAGTACTATATCAGCCTTACCTTTTAAAGCTTGAATAATTAATTCTTCAGTATCTTTTTCAAAGAAATCTTTTTGAAATAACTCAACCCCAGGAATGGGCTCAATTTCAAGTAAATCAACTGCAATTATTTTATTTTTTAAATTACCATCAGTAGCTTTAATAAGTTTAGAAGCTACCTGACTCCATCCTCCTGGTGCTGCCCCTAAATCAACTACTTTCATATTTGGGGTAAAAATTTTAAATTTTTCATGAATTTCTAGAAGTTTATACGCAGCTCTTGATTTAAAGCCTTCAATACGTGCTTTTGCAACATAAGGATCATTTAGCTGACGCTTTAGCCAGTTACTAGAAGTAACAGTACGTTTTTTAGAAGTCTTAACTCTAACAAACTTATTTCTATAACCGCTTAAATTATTTGTCATAAAATCTTTTATTTTCGTGTGCTATTTTATCTAATACAGAATTAATAAAGCCTATTTCATGATCATTGAGCATATCATTTGCTATATCTGTATATTCATTAATTACTACTTTAGCAGGTATATCTGGAAAAAATAATAATTCACATATTCCGCTGCGTAATAAAGCTTGCAGCAAAATAGGTATATGATTTTGATCTTGATCATTTGTTAAATGATTACTTATAATTTTATCTATTTTATCAATATTTTCAAATACCAACTTTACCAACAATTTAAAATGAATTATAGTGAGTGATATTTTTACGGGTGAATCAGTCATAGAATTATCAGTGCGGTAGAAAGAAAGTACATTTTCTACTATATCATCTATATTGTCATTGTTTCGTAACATATATTGGTATATAGCTTGTATTGCTGCAATACGTGCAATTGACTTCTTATTGATTTTGTTTGAACTCATAAAAAAAGAAATAAAGTTTTAAATTGAGTATATTTTACTTTAAAACTCCTTATTTGTATACTCGTTTAATTTGAAACATTGGCTATAATGTATTAATAAAGCTAAGATAACAAGCAAATTTTGTGAGGCTAGTCTTCTTGCTCACGTACTTTTTGTATGTTCCGCAGACTCGTATTTAAATTCATCTTATTAATTATACTATGTTTCATCCTACAACTAGGAAAACAACATATATATGATTTATTACTTTAAAAAAAGAGAAAAACTAATAAAAAAGTTATGTTATCTATAGTCGGATTTATTATAACAATTAGTATCTTAGTTTTTATACATGAACTAGGACATTACACAGTTGCAAGATTCTTCAATATCAAAATTGAAGAATTTTCGATAGGCTTTGGCCAAGAGCTGATTGGCATTACGGATGCAAGAGGAGTTAGGTGGAAAATTTGTTTATTGCCACTTGGTGGGTATGTCAAGATTTATGGTTATGATCGAAACATTATGGATAAAACGCAGGAAATAAATGAAAAAGTAGCGTTTTATGCTAAATCCTGTTTCGAACGTTTTCTAATAGTTGCAGCAGGACCTTTAATTAATTATTTACTGGCTATAATAATATTTGCTGGATTTTATTTGTGTCTTGGTAACCCAGAAATTCAGCCTGTAATAGGGGGTGTAATAGCGGAATCACCAGCAGAAAAAGCAGGTTTACGAGAGGATGATAAAGTTATTAAAGTTAATAATAACTCAGTTAGAGATTTTAGTACTGTACAAAAAGAAATACTAATTGGTGGGTTGAATTCTTCTACTTTATTAATAGAACGAAAAGGTGAAGAATTTACTGTTAATATAATTCCTGAAGAAGTAGCTGTAGAAAAAGCAAGAAAAACATTGCGTATCGGTATTATAGCTAAAAATGAACCTATTTATACTAAAGTAGGGATATTATCGAGCTTATCAGAAGCTATATCTGATACTATAGATATATCAGCTGTAACTTTAAAAGCAGTATCACAAATGATTTTAGGAAAGCGATCAGTAAGCGAAATAGGAGGTCCGGTAGCTATTGCAAAAGAATCAGGAAGAACTTTAGAGCATGGTATAGAGATGTATTTACTATTTATCGCAATGTTTTCAGTAAATTTAGGATTACTTAACCTGCTACCTATACCGGTACTTGATGGTGGTCATTTATTATTCATATTATATGAAGCAGTTACAGGTAAATTACCAAATACCAAAGCTAGAAATAGCTTATTACAAATAGGAATAATGATAATAATCATTCTAACTGTAATTTCTTTTGCTAATGATATAAAAAATTTATTTTCTTAAGTGGATAGATTTACTTGCTCTAGATAATATAATTTACTATAGTGTACACGTTTAACATAAAAATTTTATATAAATCTTATAAGAAGGTTTTAGGTGAGAATCAGGTCAATTATTAAATTAGCAATTTTAACATTAACAATTTTTTATTATAATATTTCCTTAGCAGACTCAATTATTCATAAAATCACTATAGAAGGTAATCATAGAATTGAACGCTCTACTATCGAGAGTTATTTAAAGCTAAAACCTGGAGAAAGCTATAATAGTTTAAAAGAAGACGAAGCAATAAAACGCTTATATGCTACTTCACTTTTTAGAAACATCAAAATGAATATATCAAGTGATGGTAACCTAATTGTTAGCGTTACTGAAACTCCGTTTATAAGTAGCGTAGTATTTAGAGGTAACTCTAAAATAAAAGCTAATATGTTATCTAAAGAGATTTATACAATTGCAGGTGAGTCTTTAAGCCAAGCTAAAATTGAATTAGATGTAAAAAAAATATCAGAAATTTATAAACGTAGTGGGCGTTTTGTTACTATAGTAACACCTAAAATTGAAGATTTAGAAAATAATAGAGTTAAGGTCATTTTTGATATCGCAGAAGGACCAAAAACCGGTATTAAGTATATTTATTTTAGTGGTAATGAAAATTATAGTGATTCAGAACTTAAATCTATTGTTTTAACTAAAGAATCTCGTTGGTTTCGTTTTTTAGATAGCAATGATACTTATGAACCTTATCGTATTGAATACGATAAGGAATTATTGAAAGAATTCTATCAATCAGTTGGGTTTGCAGATTTTAGAGTAATTTCGGTATCAGCTGAGTTAAATAATACTAAAGAATATTTTGTTCTTACATATTCTCTTGAAGAAGGGGAAAAATATAACTTTGGTAATGTTACGATAGAAAATAAATTAACTAATATTGATATAAATCCCGTTAATAAAATCGTCAATATTAAGCAAGGCAGTGTTTTCAATATGAAAACAGTTGATAATATTACCAAAAAAATTGGGGAATATTTTACAGCAGCAGGCTATCCAGCGGTAAATGTTTATCCTGATATTGTAAAAAATTCTGATCGTACTATTAATATTAAATTTATTATAGAAAAAGCTGATAAGGTTTATATCAATAAAATTAATATTATTAATAATCTTAAAACTGAAGAGCATGTCATAAGAAGAGAGTTTAAGTCTGAAGAAGATGATATACTTAACCGTTCTTATATTGAAAAAGGAGAACGTAATCTTAAAAACTTAGATTATTTTGAGAATATAGGAATTACTATTGCTCAAGTAAAAACTAAAGATAAATATGACTTAAATGTTGAAGTTGATGAAAAATCTACTTCTAATGTTGGTTTTGATTTAGGATATAATACCACAGGTGGTGTATTTGGTCGCTTCTCTTGCTTAGAGCGTAACTTAGTAGGTACAGGTAAAATACTTAATGCTGGCGTGCAGGTAAGTAAAAATACTACCAGCTATTATGGTGGTATTACTGATCCACATTTCTTAGATCGTGATCTATCTTTAGGAGTAAGTGTTTTTGTCAATAACAGTGGTCGTGGTCAAAATGTCCTTTCTAACACAAATCAAAACTATAGACAGTATTCTACAGGTGGAAAAACTTCCTTAGGTTATGAAATCAAGGAAGATTTAAGTCACAAAATAGATTATTTAATTAAACGTGATATCTTAAGTGCTACATCTCCATTAAGTTCAAGATTTTTGCAAGCGCAAATGGGTAAATTTATTACTTCTGCTATTGGTCACACTATTGCTTATGATCAAAGAGATAGTAAACTTCTTACGAAGAATGGTTATTTAGTAAGCATTAGTCAGGAATATGCTGGTATTGGAGGTGATAATAAATATTTGAAACATGAAGTTGATGGTGAATATTATAAATCTTTCATACATAATAAGCTTACTTTAAAAGTATCTGCTTCTGGAGGTGATATTGCAGCACTTGGAGGACGAGTTATTAGAATTTCAGATCGTTTTAATTTAGGTGATTATAGCTTAAGAGGTTTTGCTAGTGGCGGTGTTGGACCTCGTGAAAAAGTTACTAATGAAGTTTTAGGAGGTAAAAGATATTATACATTTTCTACTGAACTGAACTTTCCAACTCCAGTGCCTGAAGAATTTAATCTGACTGGTGCAGTATTTATGGATTTAGGAAGCTTATGGGGAGTAGGCTTAAATAAAGCGAAATATCAAATTCCAAATGGTGGTATCTATAATGATAAATCACTTAGAGCATCAGTCGGCTTCGGGTTTATTTGGGTAACACGCTTTGTACCAATTAGAATGGACTGGGGCTTCACGGTTAAGAAGAAGAAATACGACGATACGCAGCATTTCCACATAAGATTTGTTACGCATCTTTAGTAATATCTAGTTTAGTTTGGCATGTTAGGTTTTATTGCTGTCATACTGTGGACAAGCCACGTGAATACACAACACACCACAAAGTTTGTTTTTCAATATACGCCACAATGCCTCCCGTGACCCTTTGGGAACTAAATGCAGAACACAATAAAAAATACTAATGTTATTATTGTTACTGGATCTAGTTCCCAAGCCACTAGATGACACAAAGAAACAAAACTGATCTACGCAATAACGGATACCAAAAAGCAATGACAGGGATATCAAATCAAACCCCCGTGCAGAGAGGCACAAAAGGCTATGTGAAAATGCTATTCAGGACGCCGCACAGAGTACTTTCACAATAACACTGCTAAAAATATTTTAAATTCTTGCCTATGTAGCTCAGCTGGTAGAGCGGCGCATTCGTAATGCGTAAGTCTGGGGTTCAAATCCCCACATTGGCACCGGTATTTTTTTCAAAAGTATTTTAACATAGTCCGTCCGCCAAAACTCTACGAGTTGTATAGGCAATAGGTTTTTATATCAAAAAGAAATACACAGAATCTATAAGACATATGGTATGATATGGTCATACAAAAACAAGGAAAACTTTTTGGTTATAAATTATAAGAAAAATTAAACTCAAATAATAAGCTATATAAATTAAGAGAATTAATGAATTTGGTTTCTCCTCGAAGAGTGATTATCAAAAAATGTTCCTATGAATAGATTTGATAGAAATAGAAAATGTTATAGAGTGATGTTTGGCGTCACTATGCTACAAGCAATGTATAATAGACCTCTTATGAAACTAGCATTTTAGGTATACAGGTTCTGTAAGTACTTAATTTATAGTAATAATGAGATTTGATCAAGTGAAACAGTTAGAGGATGAAAGATTTAGTGGTTAACAAGAGTAAAGAAGGGGACATTTTTAGATAAAATGATAGTCTTAAACATCAATCACTTTCATCTGAGAGATAAAAGTTTGATTTTAGCGGCTCTGTCGAAATAAGTATGGACATTTTAAAATAGGCATTAAATTTAACCATCACATTTTATCAAAAAGTGAGCCATGGCCTCTCCCCAATTGCAGATAGGCATAGTTCATTTTCACGTAATATAGTCAATTATCAAGGATAAAGTCTTAAAAAGAGAATCATCGTTAGGAAAAACCATTTTGTTATTAGTGACTTTGTGTAATTGGCTATTTAATCCTTCAATCGCATTAGTGGTATAAATAATTTGCCCAATTACCTCTGGGTATTGTAAAAATTATCAAATTCTGCCAATTGTTTTGGCATGATTTTGCAATATGTGGATACTGTTTTCCCCATTTCCTATCCAAAATCAGATAGGGCAGTCAGTGCTTCATACTCAGTGATAGAGCTGTATACTAGCTTCAAATCTGCTGCAAGTTCTTTACGATCTTTATAGCTTACATATGACAAACTATTTCTGATTTGATGTACAATACACAGCTGATGCTCAGTTTGTGGATATGCTGTAGATATCGCCTCACTCATGCCAGTTAGATTATCGCTACAAGCAATTAATATATCTTTTAATCCCCTGTTTTTCATTTCAGTAAAATTA
>CAZJDC010000037.1:0-8731 GCA_964544715.1 uncultured Rickettsia sp.
TTTATAACGAAGATACAGCATATCTCTAGGGAGAAATTAGTATTTATTGATGAATCTGGAATAGAAGATAATGCTTGTAGAGAATATGTATGGAGTATTAAGGGGACTAGATGTTATGGAGAAAAAACATACCAGCATCACTCTAGCATCACTATGATTGTGGAGTTATGTAATAAAGAAATAATTGCTCCAGTAATATTTGAAGGTAATTGTAACAAAGATGTGTTTGAGATTTATGTGCGAGACATATTGATTAAGGAATTAAAACTCGGTCAGGTAGTTGTTATGGATAATATTAACTTCCATAAAACTTCTACAGTACAAGCGTTCATCAAATCTGTTAGTTGTAGTATTTTATTTTTACCAACTTACGCACCTAATTTAAATCCTATTGAGGATTATTGGTTTAAGATTAAGAATCACGTAAGAAAAATTGCCGGTGATGTTGATAATTTTTTTGATGCTGTTTTCTATGCTCTTAAAATAGTCACTACCTATTTAACTTAAGCTATATATTGATACTTTGTAATCACACTATGTGATAGCGATGATAGTACACTGATGGGATTTCCTGCTGTAATGTGCATAGTGCTTATGATGCTAACGCAGCATGACATACATGGCAAGCTTTAAAAGCTTTTCCATCTCTGGAAGATGGAGGTTTTTGTACCTCCAAAGAGACTATCAAGTATACTATTAATAAACTCTTTTAATCGTTCTATATCGCTAAAAATTTTTTAAACAAACTATCATTTGTTGGATCTCAATATCTTTGCATATCAATTATAAGCTACCTATAGTTGTATTATTTTTTGCCTTATAGCAAAAAACTTTATATTAGACAATCACTGCCTTAAAAAAAATTTATATCTTCTGATCAGTTCTAATATATACTACTACTGACATGCCTGGAACTAAATTAGCAACAGGTGCATCAAAATCTATTAAAACAGGCACACGCTGCACTATCTTAGTAAAATTACCGGTGGCATTATCAGGAGGAATTAAGGTAAATTTAGAACCGGTAGCAGGAGAAATATTACGGATTTTTCCATAAAATGTTTTTTTAGGAATAGCATCAAATTGGATTTTTACTTTCATACCTGATTGAAATTTCTTAATTTGTGTTTCCTTAAAATTAGCCTGAATGTACATTGAATTATCTTGTATTATAGAGAATAAGGCTCTACCAGGTGTTATGTAATTTCCTACCTCTAAACTACTATTACAAAATACACCAGATACAGCAGCAATAAGCTTGGTGTTCTGCAAGCTCCGTAAGATAATTTTTTTATTTGCCTCTAACTCTTTTAGCTTTTCTTGTGCTACTGCTTTTTCAAGCTCAAGAAGCTGTAAGTTTTGCCTGGATATATCGACATCTAGCTGAGCTTGTTTGTAATCAGTTTTTGCTTTTTGATAAGCGTTTTTAGAGTCATCTAATGCTTTAACACTGGCAAACTTTGCCTTATTTAACTTTTGTACTCTGGTAAAATCCGTTGAAACAATATTAACACTTAGTGCCGCAAGTTTTAGTTTTTCATTTGATTGCTCTAAATTAACCTGCCCTATTGATATTTTTTGATCAATAATCTCGATATTTTTTTCCACAGCTCCAATAGATGCCTCAAGTGCGGCAAGTTTGGCTTTATAGTCCCTATCATCAATTTTGCCGATTAAATCACCTTTATTAACTTTTGTATTATTAGTTACTAATAGATTAGTTAAAACCCCATTAACTTCCGCACTAACATCTGAAATATCAGCATCAATATAAGCATTATCTGTTGATTCTGTATTCGCCCAAACATAAATTTTATAACCCAAATAAACTATTACTATAAATAGTATAATGAGTATATATTTAGCAAAGGGGTGATTGCTATATTTTTGAATATTTTGTTTTAATACATCAAACATAATTAATTGTTATTAAATTTATGTTTCAAGAAATAACAAAACGGGATAGAAAGAATATATATAACTGCACTCAAAGGCAGTGCATACCATGGATATATTATAAGATTTATAATAACAACAGCAAATAAAATCATTGCAAGCGATAAATATTCAGGCTTGATACTTAGATTTTTTGTTGAAATAGTAGGAAGTCTGCTAGCAAGCAACAAAGCTACTATAGCTAAATATGTATTAATTGTTATAGTATGAATACGGACATTTATGTTTAATAATGTGCCAATTTCAAAATCTACCATCACAGGGACTAAGGCAAGTAAAGCACCGCAAGGAGCAGGTACGCCTGTAAAAAAATGCTCAGGTTTTTCATCCTGTTTTGGCTGATAAATGCCTACATTAAACCTAGCAAGACGCAGAGCCATACATACTATGAATAGTAACATCACTGCTGACGAAAATACTTTATACTCATATTGTTGGAAAGACCATAAATATATTAAATAAGCAGGTGCTATACCGAAATTAGCAAAATCACATAGTGAATCGAGTTCTGCACCAAAAGGGCTAGTAGCATTTAGCATTCTCGCGATTCTTCCGTCAATACCATCAATAATTGCTGCTATTATAATGCAATATACGGCGATTTCCCATTTACTATCTAAAGCGAATTTCACTGAACTCATACCGATTACTAAGCCAAGCAAAGTTACAAAGTTCGGTATTAATTTTATTATAGGTACAGGTTTAGATATTATAGTTTTACGAATTTTTAACAATGCTGATACTCAACAGTATGGTTTTTTAATTGTACATTGTATCATCCCATAACTTGATCATGAGATGCATTGTTACGTGGATCATATCCAAGCTTGTCATTCACAACACGTTTGTAGCAAGATCCAGTAACAATACTAATAACATTAGTATTTTTTATTGTTTTCTGGATACTGTGAACAAAACACGGTATGACACTAAAGACGTTTATCGATCCACACAACAATTTCTCCACGCGATGACATAGGATTATTACTTTCTTTCGAACTGTAATTCAGCTGTCTTTTTACGTCCAAAATCTGCAATAATAGTTTCGCCACCAATCGCAGTTTGCCCTTTACTGACTAATAAAGCAGTTTTTAGAGGTAGATAAACATCAACTCTACTACCGAAACGAATTATACCATATCGCTCGCCTGCTCTAACTTCATTACTTTCCTCTAAATCACAAACTATACGTCTTGCTATTAATCCTGCAATTTGAACAAAAGCAATTTTTTGCCCCTGCTCTGTTTCCATTAATACAGATTGACGTTCGTTATAAACGCTTGCTTTATCAAGAGAGGCATTCAAGAATTTTCCAGGATTATAATGTAGTGCTAAAATTTTACCATTTGCTGGAATTCTATTCACATGTACATTAAAGATATTTAGGAAAATACTAACTCTAATCATTTCTATCTTACCAAGTCCTAACTCTGCTGGTGGTAAATCTTCTTTAATTTCTTGAATTACCCCGTCTGCAGGGCTTATTACCCAATCATTACCTATCGGTACAAAACGATCGGGATTACGAAAAAAATAAATACACCAAGCAGTAGCAATAAATCCTATATAACCAAGTTTCTCGTTAAAAGAAGCAAGTAAGAAGCTTACCAGTGAAAAACTAGCAATAAATATGTAACCTTCATGGTGAATAATTTTAAATAAGTCGTTATATTGTTTCATTTTAATCTCTATACATTATTATTATATTAGTTGCTTCTGTTACTTTTCTAGAGTGGATTAATTTCTTACCTACAATCTCACGAGTTTGAAAGTCTTGTTGCATGTATCAAATCTATTATTATAGTTGCTTGTCCGATGCTGTTATATCACACCGCAGTTATAATTCCCCCAACAATGAACGGAATTTTGTTACTTAAAAGTTTAAAATCTCTAGATTTTTGACATTAAAAGTTCAGTTTATCTTAATTTTTTTCTCTTGAGTCCTGCTTTTGCAGCAATGGTACGAGAATATTTACCGATCTACACAACAATATCTTTAATCGTATAGCTCTTAACCATTATCCACAAGCTGACAATTTATGCTTGTTCTGCTTTATTATCATCATCATTATCCTCCGTTTCTATCTCATCTTCATCGTTATTTGTGGTTTGAGATTCTTGAGCAGTGCCTAGAGCATAAACACATAAATCTTCAAACGATACATTATTTTTTTTCGAAAGATCATAGAGCTGTTTTACTGCATACATAACAGCATCAGGAATAGTACCTCCTCTCTCATCTGATAACCATTTTGATTGGAACTGCAATGGGTGATGTCCATCTTGCGGTGTACCTATATAAATGGTAAACTTGGACTTTTGTCCTCCAAAATCACAATCAATATCAAACTTTTTCATAATACCCTTACAGATACAATTAACATGCTTAATTATTATATCTTAATGCTAAAAATGCAAATTTAAAATAATGTTTTTCTTAAGATTTTTTTAATTTTCTAGTAATGTAATGATTTGAGTATATAAATTTATCACTAGAATTTACAATTATTCCACCTGCTTCTTTAATAAAAAGATCAAAAGCATAATATAACGTAAAATTTAATAATGGTAAATATATTAAGTCAACCTTACCTGATGCTAAAAGCATTACTGCATAACAAGAAGAACCAAAAGTTCTGCTATTGTTAATTTCATGAGAATTATTGTTCTTTAAATCTTCAATAATTGTTAAACAATTTTCTAAATTATCGTTATCAGAAACTCTTAACCTTAAACCTTTATGATTAGAGCATAAATCATTTTTTTCTACCCAAGCCCCTCTACCCTTTTCAGCATAATAAACTTCATCAAGGACTGGGAAATATATAATAGTAGACACAGGTGTTAGAACATCCTGATTGTGCTTTAAGCAAGTTACTGATACAGCAAAAAAAGGTATACTTCTAGTAAAATTACTTGGACTATCTATAGGATTTACTAAAAAAACAGTTTCACAACTATTGTTGGGATTGAATTGATCTTCAGGAAAAAATAAATATTTCGTATGTTTTCGTAATTCTTCACATAATAAAGTTTTGAGTCTGAAATAAGATCGCTTACAAAACTCTTCATTTCTAACAGAATTTTTTTGAAGCATTTCAAGCTCTAAAAAATCTCTATGCACAAACTTAACTGCTTTACGCAGTGCATTGATTAATAAATTCGTTATAGGCTGCATTTAGTTTTTAGCCCTTTCAACATAAGTGAGATCCTCAGTCTTAACAACAATTTTTTCGCCTATCTCTAAATATTGAGGTACTTTTACCTTAACTCCGTTTGCAAGAGTTGCTGGCTTGTATGAAGCGGTAGCGGTTGCTGCTTTTATTACTGGGTCGGTTTCAATAATTTCCAGTATAACTGTTGCAGGAAGTTCGATACTTAAAGGCTTTTCATTGTAAAATTCAACTTTAACATTCATATTCTCAGTTAAGAAAGGTAACTTTTCGTCTAAAATTGCTTTGCTTACACTTATTTGCTCAAAAGTCTGATTATCCATTAATACTACATTAGTATCTTCAAAATATAAAAACTGATAATCTTTTTGTTCAAGTTCAGCTTTTTCTAAATGATCTGAAGCACTAAATCTCTCATTACGTTTTGTGTCAGTTTTTAAATTTTTCATCTCCACTTGCACATAAGCACCGCCTTTTCCAGGCTGAGTATGCTCAGGTTGTTTGCTTACCACCCATAAATCATTCTTATAAACTAATATATTGCCTGTTCTAATTGAATTCGCTGATATTTTCATATATTATTACACTTGAAACTTACTTTAAAACAATATAAATATACAAATTATTTCCTTTAAAAACAAGAATTTAATCTTATGAGTGCAAACATATTAATAATAGACGATATAGAAACGAATATTAAATTACTAGAAGCAAAGCTTTTAAATGAGTATTATACTGTTTTTAAAGCAAATAGCGGCAAAGAGGCATTAGACATTTTAAAAAAAGAAAAAGTAGATATAGTACTTCTTGATGTTATGATGCCTGAGATGGATGGATTTGAAGTATGTAAAAAAATTAAATCCGATCCTGAAACTACCCACATACCGGTAGTAATGGTA
Organism: uncultured Rickettsia sp.; assembly: GCA_964544715.1. Lineage (GTDB taxonomy): Bacteria > Pseudomonadota > Alphaproteobacteria > Rickettsiales > Rickettsiaceae > Rickettsia. The sequence continues at coordinate 6,029 of CAZJDC010000037.1, forward strand.
ACAGCTCTTTCCGATATTGATGATCGTGTTAAAGGATTAGAGGTTGGTGCAGATGAGTTCTTGACTAAGCCAATTAATGATAAAGCTCTTTTTATAAGAATTAAATCATTATCAAGAATGAAAAGCTTAATTGATGAGTTAACAATTCGTAATAGTACTAACGCTTTACTGGGTGGTGTTAATGTTGCAATACATGATAATTTTACAGATAAGAAAATATTGCTAATTAACGATGATGTAGTGCAAGCTAAACACATCAAACAAATGTTGCTTAAAATTACATCTAACGTAAAAGTAATAAGTAATTCTGAAGAAACAGACATTATAAATGAATATACACCTGATCTTATAGTAATTAGTAGTACTCTTGAAAATGAAGATCCTTTAAGAGTGGGAGCTATTTTAAGAGGTAAACCCGAAATAAGTGGAGTAATATTAATTATACAAATTTATGAAGATGAAAACGAAAACCAAATGCAATTAGTTATGAAAGGATTTGAGCTTGGCATTAATGATTATTTTGTTTATCCTATTGATAAAAGTGAGCTAGTTGCAAGAATTAAAACACAATTAAGACGCAAGCAATATCAAGATAATTTACGTAACGATTTAGAACAAAGCGTAAATTTAGCATCTCAGGACGGATTAACAGGTTTATTTAATCGCCTTTATTTTGATGTACACATTAAGCAAATGGTCGAAAAGGCTAATAAAGAGGATATGAAACTATATTTGCTTATGTGTGATATCGATAATTTTAAGCATGTAAATGATACTTATGGACATCAAGCAGGAGATAAAGTGTTAACAACCACTTCTCGTATTTTAAAAAATACCTTTAGAGTAACTGATTTAATAGCAAGATTTGGTGGTGAAGAGTTTGTCATACTTTTAAATGATATAAATATTAATCAAGCACTATATACAGCAGAACGAGTTAGAGTTAAAATAGAAAGTATGAACTTTCAAATAGACGAACAAGAAGAACCTTTAAAAAAGACTATATCTATAGGAGTTACAGAGTATAAAAAAGGTGAGTCAATTAAAGATTTTATTGAACGCTCCGACAAAGCTATGTATGAAGCTAAAACAACTGGTAAAAATAAAGTTGTAAAACTATAATTATGAATAAAACTTCTAAAAAACATCTAGCCTTACCTTATAGACCAGGCGTTGGTATGATGATATTAAACACCGATAATAAAATATTTGTTGGTAAGCGAATAGATACCAAAATCTCTGCATGGCAAATGCCACAAGGTGGAATAGTACCTGGTGAAACCCCAAGTATTGCAGCTATGCGTGAAATGCTAGAAGAAATAGGAAGTAGCAAGGGCTATATAATTGCTGAAAGCAAATGCTGGTATAGTTATGATGTACCAAGTTTTTTAATCCCTAAATTATGGGACGGTAGTTTTCGTGGGCAGAAACAACGTTGGTTCTTAATTAGATTCACTGGCACTAATAAAGATATTAACATAAACACTCTTAATCCAGAATTTGACGAGTGGCGTTGGACATCACTTGACGAATTATTATCAATTATCATTCCTTTTAAGCGAAAACTTTATCAAGCTGTTGTTAAAGAGTTTGAATCATTAATTCAGTAATTGGCTCTGTATTATTGCGAGCGACTACAAGCGTTATTGCATGGCGTCAGTTTTGCCTATGTCATCACGTGGTGTTTTGTTGTCTGCATGGATCGGCACACGTCTTCGGCATCATACTGTGGCTTGGGAATTAGATCACGAAAACAACTAAAAATATTAATATTATTGATATTTTTAACTGGATCTCCTGAATAAATCATGGGTACGACAAGATTGAATATGATCCACGAAGGCAACACCCGCCACGGGATGACACAATACATTTTATAATACGAAGCAATGATTCGGCATTTGCACAATCTGTTTGATAATGTTTACCATCCGTACTCCAAAAAGTTTCAGTTGTTTTCCGTACAACTAAGTAAATCCCTCAGCTTCCAGTAATTACTTTTCTAGATCTGACCAATACCGACGCGGATTTGTGCTATCAGTTAACACTCTTACTACATCAATTACTGAACACCACCACTAGTTATTATGCAAAATTCTTCTAATATTTTTATCTTTAAAATTCACTAGCTCATTAAATTCATCATTATTATTCATGGTATTTCATATTAATTTTTCTGAACTATAGATGCTATAAACAAATTTTGTAACTAATATTACAATATATATATTATATATAGCAATTAATACTAGCAAATTAATACGTAAGTACTGAAAGACCACAAAGACATTGTAATCAACCACTTTTATCTGAGAGATAAAAGTTTGCTTTTAGCGACTAGAAGTCGCATATCAAGCTAAAGCTTATTCGAGTTTTATGTTAGAAATCATGTTTGATTCATGTGCATCAGTATGCTTATTAATATATTCATTAATTATATCATCAGTCACATTACCACTAGTAGCACTAAAGTAACCCCGTACCTACAAATTTTCTACCCCAGTACTTTTGTTTTAATATAAGAAATTCCTCTTGCATCTTCTGTGAAGATCTGCCTTTCGCTTTTTGTACAAATTCACAGATTCTTATATATGTATAATGATGGCTATAGTATTGTTGAGATATCGAAAGTGTTCTTAGTTAGTGATGAATGGATAAGAAAACATTTAATAGATTATCATAATGCTCAGAAGCTTAAGCCTT
>CAZJDC010000038.1:0-8601 GCA_964544715.1 uncultured Rickettsia sp.
CGGATGGACTTACTACCTTTATACTTATTTTGTCAATCTTGCGTAAGGTGAGTAAGTAATTAGGTCATTAAGTAAAGAAAAATAAAAGTAAAAATATAGACCACTGATAAATGAAGAGTTAGCAGACGAAGTTTAATTTGGCAAATAGCAAGGAATTCATAAGACGAGGAACGCGGAGCGTATACTTAATACGTGAGTACCGGAGTACTTATAGAATGACATAGCCAATTTTTCAAATTAAACGATGATACTTAAAAATCCAAATCTGTATAGTAGTTTGGTGGAGTAAAGCCTGGGATTCTATCTTGCAATAATAATCTAAAAGCGGGTCTTGATTTAATGAGCGAGTACCAATGTTTTATAACAGTCCATTTATCCCAATAAATTTCACTGAAATAATCAAGTACGGATAAATGACAACTTGCTGCAATATCAGCAATAGTTAAGGAGTCTGAAACTATATAACTTCTTTTCTCAAGTAAGCTAGTAATATATTCTAGGTGATAATTTAGATTATTTTTTGCAGCACGTAAAAATTCAGTTCTTGGGCTACTCATCTTAGCAATCGATCTTATGACTTTTTCATCAATAATAATTTTAGTGACTTCACGATAAAACTTATCATTACACCAAAAAAATAACCGCCTAATTTCGCAACAAACATCTACATCCTCATCTAAAAAATTAAAATTTGGATATTTGCTGTGGAGATATTCTACAAGAGGATAAATACCAACCACAGATAAGCCATATTGCTCCTCTAAAACAGGTAACGTTCCAGCAGGGTTTATTTTTAGGAATTCTTTATTAAATTGCCAATAATCTTCTTTAATTGTGGTAAATTGTATATCTAATTCTTTTAAAAATACACGAGCTTGCCTTGAGATGGGACAAATAGGATAATGATATAATTTCTTCATTAAAAGTTTGACATATGATTGTTTATAGTCAATTCAGTTGGATTAGCATACAAAGAGCGAGGAGCAAACGACGTAGGCTAGTTCAAATCAATTGACTATTAAGGTCTATAAGCCGGATTCTGTATGAATAAGAGTACTTACTCATTGTAGTTATTTATCTAGGATAAACGTTATCGTTTACCTCAAGCAATCTACCCGCATTACAAACCGGTTAGAGATACCCGGGAGCTTTATGCAAGCCTCTGTAACACCTATTTGATTTTGCTCTTGGTGGGGTTTACCAAGCGTAACTTGTTACCAATTTACCGGTGTGCTCTTACCACACCTTTTCACCCTTACCATAATCATAGAATATATTATGGCGGTTTATTTTCTGCGGCACTTTCCCTAAAGTAATATTACTCTGCCGGGCGTTACCCGGCACCATACCTCTATAGAGTCCGGACTTTCCTCGTAATTTTTTAAAAATCACGCAACTACACGACCTGTTTAGATTATGCTAAATTTTTATACATTAGTCAATAATATTAAGTTATACTAACACCAATTTAGGATAAGGCGGTTTGAGGATCAGCTAGAACCGCCAGAAATTTTTTAGATTTATTGAAATTAAAGGCATTGATACAAGAAAGCATATGAACTAAGAAATTAATAGGGGAACGATATCTTGAATGTTCAAGGTTCATGCTGTTTTTTAGTACATTAAATACTGATTCAATTATTGATCTTCTTTTTAGAAGTATTTTATCTTCTATATCTAATAAATGATTTTTCATATCCTTGCGAATCCCAGTAAATAACCGTAGTCCACGACTAAATAATTTAGCAGATATTTCCTTAGAAATATAAGCCTTATCCCCAAATAATTTACCACATAATTCTCCGGTCATTGATTCTACAGCAGACAAATCACTAGAATTACCATTCGTTATTTTAATCGCCATAATCTGGCCTTTATTATTAATTACCATATGTAATTTAAACCCCATAAACCATCCTTAACTACTCATACCTATTTTAGCAATGCCACTAAACACTTTATTACTCTTTGTACGTTTTGCATGACATATAGATAATTTGCTTGAATCAACAAAATATATCCCACTCTCCTCCCCAGTAAATAATTGAAATATTATAGTTCAAATACTAATGTTGACCACAACTGGATTATCCTACTGTAACTAGGAATACTAAAATAACCTCTATATTGATATGATAGATGATATAAAAATAATAATTCTTAAAATCTCTTTGCATGGAGATATATAAAAATATACTACTATAGTTAATAGCTCTGAAAGGCTTAGAATACCTGAGCTTCTAAGCTTTCTAACTCAGGATATTAATTTATTTTTTTCCCATTATTCGTATATTAGATAATAATAATCTATTATACAAAACAGAGTTGTGATCATCTTTTTATTGTTGAGTTCATATTTTTTTTGATACAAAGTCTATGTAACTCAACACTCTTTTCTTGTAAATACTCTTCCTTATTATCTTTAATGCTTCACTTTTATCCTAAACTAGCGTTAAAATTAAAGCTTGTTCTCCTCAAACTAATGGAATATCCGAAAGATTACATAGCACTTTAAAAGATGAGTTTTATGCTATAGCTTTCCATAAAAAGATTTATAGCTTATTAGAGGATTTACAGACTGACTTAGATCAATGTTTAAATTAGTATAATAATACTAGACCTCATTCTGGAAAGTTCTGTTATGGCAAAACTCCTATGCAAACTTTCAAGGATAGCATTAAAATTGCTAAAAATAAGTCTATTAATTTCTTTACTTGTCTGACAGCTCTTGTGCTGCTTAATCAATCCCTATCTCTCAGATTAAGTGTAGTGTTTTACACTTTAGGGATACGCTTGCCTCATTCTAATTTATTGTATAGTGCTAGCTTTGATTAGTTCCTTAAATAAAGTCAAATCTATGCCATTATCATTGACATATTCAGGATGCCACTGTACGCCGATAAGAAATTTATGGTTTGTTGATTCTATTGCTTCTATAATACCATCTTTTGCTTCTGCTGATATAATAAGATTATTACCAATTTGCTTAATAGCCTGATGATGAGTTGAATTAACCATTGTGCTCAGTTTATTATTTGCCATTTTAGCAAGCTTAGTATCTGGCTTTATAGTAATTTCATGCGATACTATATCTTTAGGATGAGGCTGCATATGATTTATGATTATAGGCTGTTTTGTTGCTGCAATATAATCCGGAATATGTTTAATAAGAGTACCGCCTAACACAACATTTATTAGCTGCATACCTCGGCATATCCCTAATATTGGTATATTTTTTTCTAATGATTTCTTTGAAATTAATATTTCAAAATTATCACGCTCTTCATTAGATATTACTACATCTTCAGTATATTCAGGTTCATAGAATTGAGGGTGTATATCCTCGTCACCACCAGGCAATATAACGCCGTCAATAAAATCCATAAGATGATCTATTGTTTCGCCTTGATATGGCAGTAACATAGGTACGCCGCCGGCTTCGATTATTGCATCAGTATAATTTTTACGTAATGCATACCAAGGAAAAGTAGCATAGATATATTTCTCACAATTGTGAGCTAAATCAGGAGTAATTCCTATTATAGGTTTTCTATTTATATTCTTCATATAGAAATAATAAAATTAAGTTTCTGATCATGTGATTCAACAGGAAAATTATCTAAAATTTGTTTTTTTAAACAAACACCGACAGATATAATATCTCTATTATTATTTATATATCGATCAAAATGTCCTTGACCATAACCAAGTCTATAGCCATCATTATTAAATGCCAGACCTGGAACAATTATCAATTGTGGTTTATAAAAATCATTATTTATCGGTTCTAAAGTTTTAAAGCTGCCTAAAACTAACTCATAATTATAGGGACAATATTTTATTTTATTGTTTATAATTTTAGGCAGCAAAAATTTTATTTCGTGATGAATATTTACTATTTCAAGCAGATTAATTTCATATTTTAGGGGGTAATATATTCCCACATGCTTTACTTTTAACTGTTTTAATAAATTACTAAACTGTTTTAATAAATTACTAACTTGATTTAGCCAAGAAGTTTTTGTTAGGTCAGAATTTATTTTATCTATATTTTTTGTTAAAAGCTCCTTAAAATGTAAACGTAATTCTTGTTTAGTCATTATGCACTTTACTACTTATGTGTCAAATACTAAATCATGAAGCATCTTGTTATCTTCACTCATTATCATCATAATAATGCTCTTACAAAGAGTATACTAGTTAAATTGATTACATAAAAAGCAATAAATCTAATAAATGCTTCACTACCTTTGAGAGTAGTCCCGTCTTTATGAACTACTTTTAAATCCAGTAATTTTTTTTTCCAATAGAGCCTTGTATTTTTGAAGATTATAAGTAAGCAAAGTAAAATCCTGAAATGATAAAAAATAAATCAATTTCTATTTATAGAATCATTTGCAGAGGCTATAGTCAATGATAGCAATATTCCAATTATGATTTTATCAATTAAAAAAGCAAAAAATCTTCTAAGAATCATACATTATTCCTTAATATGCGGAGGGTTCTCAAATGTATGAAACGGAGGAGGGGAGGTAAGTGTCCACTCAAGCGTATCAGCTTCATCCCCCCAAGGGTTATTTGGGCAGTCTTTACCATATTTTAACGTATAGCAAACGATACACACAAAATAAAGAGCAGCTGCCATAGAAATTCCTGCCCCTATCGATGAAACCATATTCCAACCGGCAAAAGCCTCAGGGTAGTCTGGTATTCTTCTTGGCATACCGGCAAGCCCTAAGAAATGTTGTGGGAAGAAAGTTAGGTTAACACCGACAAAGGTAATCCAGAAATGGATTTTACCTAAAATCTCTGGATATTGTTTGCCAGATATTTTACCGAACCAATAATAAAAGCCAGCAAATGCCGTAAATAAAGCACCGAGCGACATCGTATAATGGAAATGTGCCACAACATAATATGTATCATGCAGCACTCTATCAAGTGCCGAGTTTGATAAGATTATACCCGTTACGCCGCCAATCGTGAATAATATAATAAACCCTATAGAAAATAGCATAGGCGTTGAGAAAGTAATTGAGCCACCCCACATAGTTGCTATCCAGCTAAATATTTTGATACCTGTTGGAATTGCGATAATCATTGTGCCAGCAGTAAAATATATAAGTGCATTGTAAGAAAGCCCCACTGTAAACATATGGTGAGCCCATACAATAAATCCAACAAAGCCTATTATTACCATAGCTCCGACCATGCCTTGATAGCCAAATATTGGTTTACGTGAGAAAGTAGAAATAACTTGGCTTATAATACCAAAGCCCGGAAGTATTACGATATATACTTCAGGGTGACCAAAAAACCAAAATAAATGCTGAAATAGTACTGGGTCACCGCCGCCATCTGTTTTAAAGAAAGTAGTGCCGAAATTACGATCAGTAAGTAGCATAGTAATAGCTCCGCCAAGCACTGGCATAGCTAAAATTATCAAAAATGCGGTAACTAAAATAGACCAAACAAATAATGGCATTTTAAATAATCCCATCCCAGGTGCTCTCATATTAAAGATGGTAACAATTAGATTAATTGAGCCGAGGATTGATGAAAGACCAGTTAAATGCAGGCTAAAAATAGCCATATCAACAGCTGCTCCCGGGTGTCCACTAATACTACTTAAAGGCGGGTAGAGCGTCCAACCTGTACCAGGTCCGCCGTCAACAAAAGCCGACCCCATCAGTAGGATAAAAGCAGGAACTAGCAGCCAGAAACTAATATTGTTAAGGCGTGGGAATGCCATATCAGGAGCACCTATTAGCAAAGGTACAAAGTAATTACCAAAGCCCCCAAATAAAGCTGGCATGATCATAAAAAACACCATGATAACCGCATGGGCAGTAATCAGCACGTTATATAGCTGGAAATCGTGATTTAGGAAAGTACCGCCTGGCATTGCAAGTTCTAGCCTAAATAGTAGCGAAAATAACCCCCCGACAATTCCGGCAAATATGGCAAATATGATATACATAATGCCGATATCTTTGTGGTTAGTAGAAAAAAGCCACCTCTTCCAGCCATGAGGAGTGTGATGGTCATCGTGATTTAGGTCTTCTGTACTTGTAATTGATTGCATAAAAGTTAGTTTTTGTTTAAATTAATTATTCGCTTTTCAATTTTTTCTTTATGTAAACCAGTGTATTTTAAAATTTTTTCTATAGGTTCTTTATAATGCAACATTTTTTTTGCAACATATATCTCTGATTTTTTAATATCTTGTTTGACACCTTTTTCGAAGCCTATTTCAATGCCTTGTTTTGCACAATGATGTGCTGATACTGTCCATAATTTCTTCTCTTGGTTCAGGGTTTAAATGTGATTTGAGTATATTTCCTATCTTCTATTATATCACTTTGCTTAATCTTGGTCAAAGTGTAGCATAAAATTAGTGCTATATAATCAATAGCAATATTTATTTTGGTAAAATAGGGTAAAAGATCAGCTATTTCTGCCCATCTCTTAAACAAATCACGTTCGTGAATATGTTTCATAAAGAACTCTACAATACCTGACCAAGCTCTTTCCTTTAGTTTTTCATCAGGAATGTCATGAACATTAATTAATCGTTAATCCAAGTATTTTTTATAAACTCACTATTTTCAAATAATGTCCAAAGATTTTTTGGGGCATTATATTTTCTTTGACCGTTGTAAAACACTTAAAGGATAGATAAAAGGTAATTTTTTTGTTTTTGGGTTTTTGATAATGTAACGGTCAAGAACGTTAAACATATATCTATATAACCTGAAAGCAATAAAATGAGCAGGTGTACTTTGATGCTCTAAAAGCAAATAACACATACCCATCTTTTTTCTTAAATTTAGCAGAAAATAAAAACATCTGATATAGAATTTTAAGATTTTGCTATACAAAGCTTTTTTTTCTATTTTATGAGTTTCATAACATAATTCAGATTTTATATGATCAGGTAAATGGGATTCAAAAAATTCTTTAGCTACTATTTTAATTTTCAAGAGCTTTACACAATAGCTCATCAGGCCTTATTTTAGTAGTCATAACTTATTAATTAGCTGCAATTTTGAATTATCATCATTTGCAGCAATTTTATTCTTACTCGCAACCCAATTATCAAAAGCTTCTTTGCTGACTACTTCTATAGCAATTGGCATGAAGCCGTGATTAATACCGCATAGCTCCGAACATTGCCCATAATATACACCTTTTTTAACGATTCTCGTCCATGTTTCGTTAATTCTTCCGGGTACGGCATCTATTTTAAAACCAAGGGATGGCACAGCAAAGCTATGTATTACGTCACCTGCGGTAATAAGAAACCTAACTGTAGCATTCTCAGGTATCACAATTCTATTATCAACGTCTAATAATCTTTTTTGATCAGGTTTTAGGTTTGCATCTGAGATCATGACGCTATCAAATTCGATATTATTATGATCGGGGTATTCATAATGCCAATACCATTGGTAACCTACAACTTTAATAGTTATATCTGATTGAGGTATTTTTTCGGCATGACGCAATATCCTAAAAGAAGGCACGGCGATTATAACCAAAATTATTATAGGTATTACTGTCCATATAATCTCTATTAAAACATTATGTGAGAATTTTGCCGGTACTGGATTATTTCTTGCATTAAATCTAATACACACAAAAGCTAGTAATCCTGTAACAAATAAAACGATAGCTGTAGAGATATAAAGTAAGAAATCATGAAATTGATGTAATTCTTCCATGATTGGGCTTGCGGGTGGTTGAAATCCCATTTGCCAAGGCAAAGGCTCGGAAGCAAAGCCAAAACTACTAAATAATAATAAACCGATTAAAGTAATAACATTCTTCATAAAGTATGTAACACAAGTTATTTCTATACTAATATAAATGTATATGTATTTTTATTAAAGCAAAAATCGATAAATTTTTTGAAAAAATTACATACTATTAACAATATTTGAACTGGAAAGTATGCCTAAATCAGGATGTTAGATTAAATCTATAACTTGTGCATTTATTAATCTGGCTTGCGCTTGTGTATTGGTTAGTTGAGGATCATCTCTTGTTACGGAAATTATAGAAGGACAAGTATTTTGTACTAATGTTGTATAATCCTGAAAACCTTTGATCTCAGGTCATATCAGTACTTTATCAATAAATGTAATGGAACTTAAAATTTTTGCTCGCTGCAGTTGAGTATGAATAGGTTTACGCTTTTTATATTTAATAATTGTTTCATCAGGTTCTAAAGCAATGATTAAATATTTACCTTGTTTTTTTGAGTCTTACGTAAAAACTCTAGGTGACCATAATGTAACACATCAAAATAATCTCCTACTAAAATATTTTGTCCTTTGGAGAGCATTTTGTATTTGAAGAAATTTTTTTTAATATTTTATTTTTGATGGTTTAACATCTTAATTGTTAAACGAACAAGAAGTTCAATTTATAAGAATTAATAAAAATAGAAATAATCTCAACATAATTTTAATTAATGCGAGTTTCGTATTCGCCATGACTGTATAGCTGATAAATAGTGGGTTACGGGTATATTGCAATAGTACTGGTTATAAATTAGTTAAAAGATGCAGGTTTTAAACTAAGGTAGTATTTTTACAG
>CAZJDC010000039.1:0-8491 GCA_964544715.1 uncultured Rickettsia sp.
GTATTTGATATCTCCCGTTCATTTCCTTAACTTCTTCCAATCAAATATAACTTTTTGACTTATATTAAATAATCTACTTACTTTGATTACTGATTCTCCAAAATCTATACATTTTATTACTCTTTCTCTTAAATCCGTATGAATATGAACTTGGCATAAGTTTTTATTCTTAGCTTAGCACTGCTCTAGTCAACAGTCACTCCCTATTTAACTTAAGTTATATTATAATATTTTAAAGCAGACTCAAGCGATCTTGTTTTAAGATAACAGTCGCCAATTTCAATATATAGATCTGAATTAGCTAAGCTAGGATTTTTTTTAATTTGTGTCTTATATTTTTGGAGTAATATAAATGATTCATGCTGTTTATCACGATCTAAAAGGTCAGTAATTCTAATAAGAATATATATTATAACTATAATTATATTATAACTATAATTTTATAAATTATAGTTATAATACTTATTTACCTTAGTTTTGTCAAATTTAAACCTTAATAGTAAGTTAAGATCTTAACTATAAATCAATAAATATTGTGATTTTTTCTATAAATTGCATAAATTACAATTAAAGATGAAGCAAGTCCAAACCAGGTTAAGGCGTATTCTAAATGATCGTTTCTAATGTCTGCTAGGTGATTTATTGAAAGTGGCAGCAAAATATCTAGATTACTAATATCTTTGCTTTCTTCAATGAGGTAAAATTTCTCAAGATTTAATCCTAAAACTTTAGATGCTTCTTGTAAGTCGAGAGTTAGCCAGACGTTGTTTTTAATGTCGTTAGCCGGCAAGTAGCTGCGAGTTTTTTCAGATGGTATAGTAACGCCGATAATCTCATGGGACTGTTCAGTAGTTGCTTGTGTAATAATATTTTTATTGCGGTTACTAAACCAACCACGCGTCACTAAAATAATCTTATTTTCATCAGTTTTAAACGGCGTTACTAAATAATAACCATCTTTCTCATGCGACATTGATCTTCTACCATATAAATATATATCTTTATTAGGTATAAAGTGTCCATTGGTTTTTATTTTGTGATAAGATGAGTTATCTTGAATTGTAGATAAATCAATTGCAGGGAAGGTAAGGTTTTCTTGCATCGATGCTAAGAACAACTTTTTTTCTTGTAAACGACGAAGCTGCCAAAAACCTAGAGAGATAAGTATTATAAAGGTAATGAGTACAAGAAAGTTTGTTAGAATGATTTTTTTAGCCATAATTTTTCATCCCGTGATTTATTCACGGGATCCAGTTAAAAATAATAAAATTGTTAAGTTGCTTTCATTAAATCCCATGGTCAAAATGGTTTTGTTGCATGACTTGAAAAACTTCCTTGGTGTCATACTATGGCTTGGGAACTAGATCCAGAAAAATAACTAAAAATATTAATATTTTTAACTGGATCACGTGAATAAATCACGGATAGACAGGGAAAAATTGAGCCATGTAACAAAGCCGGTCAAGCCGCAGGACAACATGAAGGGTATTGTACGAGATTGCCTTGTCTTTCATAGCAATTACGTTTTACTAAGCAGTTTTGAAAATTCTTCTTAAGAATTCTTTATGTTTTTGTAATTCTTCTTTAGTGGGTTTAATAATAATAATATCTCTTGGGATTTTATTGCTTAATTGATGCACGCTTAGGTTACTTACTTTAGACGCTTTATCAAGCATCTTAAATACTGATTGCCTACCACCGGTTAGCTCCACATATACTTCAGCAAGCAATGCTGCATCCTTAAGAGCACCGTGAAGTTGCCTGCCAGAATTATCCACCTTAAACCTTTTACATAAAGCATCAAGACTATATTTTGATCCAGGAAACATACTTTTAGCCATCACTAAAGTATCTATGGCGTGCTCAAGTTCTAGGAGTTTAATCTCAGCTCTTTTGAGTAATGATAATTCATGATTTAGAAATTTAACATCGAAAGGTGCATTATGAATAACAAGCTTACTATCTGAAATAAACTCTAAAAAATCATCTGCAATAGTATGAAATAGTGGTTTATCTTTTAAAAACTCACCGGAAATACCATGAATTCTATAAGCCTCAAATGGCATGTCTCGCTCTGGGTTAAGATAGAAATGACAATGTCTGCCGGTTAATACCTTATTTACCATTTCAATAGCACCGATCTCAACAATGCGGTGACCGCATTTCGGATCAAGACCTGTAGTTTCCGTATCCAAAATTATTTCTCTTAAACTCGACATTCTAAATTTGCTATTAGGTTATTTATTTGTTTTTCCAAGTCTAACATATCAACGTCACTATTTATAGCAAAATCTGCTTTTGCTATTTTGCTCTCTTGCGAAAGCTGAATTTCTTTTATCTTGTTATAGATTTCCATATCAAAATAAGATCTAGTTGTTGCCCTTTGCATTCTTATTGCTTCAGAGCAATGTACTGTCAAAACAAAATCAAAATATTTATCAAATTTAGCTTCGTATAATAGCGGTATTTCAGCAAACCCAAATTTGGAGTTTACATTTTCCTGTTGAAATTGAATTAGCTTATCTATCAGCAGAGGATAAATAAAATTTTGTAATTTTTCTCGTGCAAGGTCATGATTATAAATTAAATTACTAATCTTTCCAATGTTAAAAGTGTCAAGCTCTGGCAATAATTTTAAAATATCGGACTGTATCTTTGAATCCTGATATAATTCTTTTATACATCTATCGGCACAAAAAGTTTTGTATCCTTTTCCTGCTAAATAATCTAAAACAAAAGTTTTGCCCGATGCATAGCTACCGGTAATACCTATTGCTAACATTTTGTTATAAAAATTTTATGTTCATTAGCGAGTTTTATAGTTTCCTTTTCTTCAGCTATAATTACTTTGTTTTTTTCAATTGCAAGGCCTTTGTAATTATATTTAGCAAGATTTTTTATAGTATTCACACCTATAGTCGGCAGATCTAGCCTATTATCCTGTCCTATTTTTGAAAGCTTAATAAATACTCCAGCACAGGATTTTTTACGCAAATTAGAACATCTAACTATTAAATTATCTGTCCCTTCAGCTGCTTCTATGCCCAGTACATAACCATCTTCAACTATAACCGATTGACCGATATCAAACTTACTTAAGTGATTTAATAATTTTACCCCAAGTTCAATATCTTGTTTATCGGAACTTGTAGGGCTAGCATAAGTTATAATATTAGCATCACATTGTTGATGTTGATATATCTCACTACTTGAAATTACCTTAAAGCCATAATTCTCAAAGAATTTAGCTACTATTCTCAATAAATTATCATCCCCACGAATTTTCTTACTGATTATTTTCAGAAGTAATAAACCTCCTATTGAATCTACAGCTAAATTTTTAAAATTTGGTCTATCGACTCCGCCTATAAAAATAATATTTTGGACGTTATGTTCTGTAAAATACTTAATAGCTGCTCCAACCATACCGATTTTAATAGGTTGATATTCAAAGCCTTTAATTAATTCTATATCAGTTTCGCCCTCTATCGCAGCTATATAACAATTACCGCCTTGTTTTCTATAATTACCTGCTATTAAAGAAGGCAATGAACCTTTACCGGCAATAATTCCAAGATTTGGTAGCATAAAATAGTTTATAATTTATAATCTAATATTGATTATAAGCGTATTTTAAATATAAATCTAGAAAATCCCAAATAGTAAATTGTAAACATTGGATTTGAAGCGGTTTTAGTCCTTAATTTTAAAAGTGTTTATAAGAAATAATATTGATATTATATTTCATATCAAAGGTGGAAGCAGCCTTTCACCTTTGATATTTAATATTTTTAATTGAATAGCGGATTATATAGTAATTCGTGGTGCCATCAAGTTAAGTAAATTAGTGTCAAAAAGTGCTATGTTTTTAGATTTTAGGCAGCAAGAAGTCTTTGAGTAGTTTTGTCCCAAAGGGATTTAGTGGTACCGTCAAGTTAGGAGAGATATAAATTAAGTATTGAGCGAATGCAAGGCAATGATTTATAGAATAGTAGTAACAAATTATCCTTAAACTTTACCGATATGCATGTGACTCAATTCCTGAGGAGACATCGTTTCCCAGCAAGCATTATATTAGCCATGCAGTATGGTTATATCATCTTCCCTTATTAATTTCTTAGTTCATATACTTTCTTGTATCAATGCCTTTAATTTCAATAAATCTAAAAAATTTCTGGCGGTTCTAGTTGATCATCAAACTGCCTTATCCTAAACTGGCGTTACTAATCTTGACCACAACTGGATTATCCTACTGTACTAGGAAGACTAAAATAACCTCTATATTTAGATGATATCTATAATAATTCTTAAAATCTTTGCATGGAAATATATAAAAATATAATACTACAGTTAGTAGTTCTGAAAGGCTGAGACTACCTAAGATTCTAAGCTTTCTAACGCAGGGTATTAATTTATTTTCTTCCTATTATTCATAAATTTTATAATAATCTATTATACAAAACAGAGTCATGATACATCTTTTCATTATTGAGTTCATATTTTTTTGATTCAAAGTCTATGTAACTCAACACTCTCCTCTTGTAAATACTCTTCCTTATTATCTTTAATGCTTCACTCCTTATATCCTGAACTGGCGTTTCTCAAGTATATATTCTATAAATACCTGTCTTATCTCAGGCTGTCTATGGTTATGAAACAAATACCTGTTAAAGAAATAACTCGTTAAGCTTAAAGCTTGTCTTTTGTCTTCTAAGGTAATATTCTCGTTATCTGTAAGTAAAAATTTCGGCAAAGGAAGTAGCTTGTCCTGATAAGGTGCACCTACTTCATATGATACAGCTCTACCTGATTTAGGCGATAGATAGGCTAAATCTTGTGTAGTATTGCTAACGCCGCATTTAGTGAAATCAAGCTCATACCCCATTTCAGCAAGCAGTGCCAGCTCAAAATTAATATAATCACGAAAACAAAAATTTTTTGCTAGATCATCTAAGTAGTTTATTAGTAGTGAGAAAAAACTATAATTCTCTTCTCTTTCGTGAAATAACTCTTGAATTAAAGATATGATGGAATTAAAAGCATATAGCTTAGCTTTATTTATGATGAAATGACCGGTATAAGATTTGACAAGCTCACATTTAGCAATTCCGATATGTTCATGGAGTCTTGCGTGCCATAAAAAATCTACTATATTACCTTCTTGATATATGAATTTACTTTTTTTCGAAGATTCTGTCGCAACGCCTGAATATAAACCATGATTTTTAGTAAAAACCGTAATAATAAACGTATTTTCCTTTAACGGCTTCTTGGCAATTATTACTCCTATGTCTTTTATATTCATGATTTTTTCTATAGTTTAGTGTCATCCCGTGGCTTGTCCACGGGATCCAGTAAGTATACTAATAATAGTAGTATTTTTTATTGTTTTCTAGATCCTACGATCAAATTGCGGGATGACAGCTAAGGTTATGCAGCAACTTCTGAGCTTCGTCCGAGTCACCTGTATATACTACATTTTTATACCCTAACTTTACCGCAGTAAATAAAGCCGCATGGTCATCATCGACATTAGCAATAAGATCTATAACTTTTTCAGGAAATTCTTTGTGTAAAGTTTTAAGAATATGATCAACTACTAACATGCCGTAATATTTTACACTGCTTTTATAGTTTGTTAATATATAATCACCTTTTGCAGAAGATAAAAAATTTCGTGCGTTTTCCAAGTTTTTCACTTCATAGGTAATATTCATTATATTAACTCTTTTAGCTCTTTCAAATGTGAAATAGAAAATATTAAATCATAATTTAAATATTCTGATTTAGAGCAAATAATTTTATTAAACCCAAGTTTTATGGCTTCTTTTATTCGTACTTCTGCTTTAGTAGTCTTTCTTATTTCACCTGATAAACTTATCTCACCAAAAAATACGCTATGCTCAGGTAAAGGCTTACTAGTAGTAGCCGAAATAAAAGACTAGCTGCCACCGCTAAATCTGATGCAGGCTCATTATCTTAAGCCCACCTGCGATACTTAAATATACTTCGTAAGTGGCAAGATTTAGTCCTATTTATACTACTACTTAATACTGCTGTATCATCGATAGCCTGTTAACATCCCCCCAGCCGACAGAAGAACGTCTAGGCGTTACCATATTTGCAGGAACTATTAAAGCCTGAACTTCCATAAGTAGTGGTCTTGAACCTTCAATTCCAGCAAAAATAGCCGTACCTATCACGTTCTACTCTCGCTTCATAACAAATAATTCGGATGGATTGGTAACTTCAATAAGCCCACTACTGCTCATTTCAAACACACCTATTTCCCCTACACCGCCAAAACGGTTTTTATATGAGCGTAAAATACGGAAATGGTTATTGTGTGATCGCCCTCAAAATATAATACAGTATCGACTAAATGCTCCAGTAATTTAGGACCAGCTAGCTGCCCATCTTTGGTTACATGACAACTAAGTAGAATAATTCTATTATTTTGCTTAGCGTAATTAACAAGTGCATGAGCACATGTACGAATTTGAGAAACAGTACCAAGAGGGGAAGATAATGCCTGTGTTGCAATTGTTTGAATAGAGTCGATAACTACTAAATTGATATTACCTTTATTAGCATCAAGGCTTGCTATAATATCTTCTAAATTATTAGCAGCTAAAATATTTGTTTTATCATTAACTAAATCTAACCTCAAAGCTCTTCGTTTTATCTGATCAAGAGATTCTTCACCTGTTATATATAAACATTTTCCTTTTGAAGCAAAACTTCCAGCAACCAGCTGCAATAATACAGTGGATTTACCAATACCAGGATCACAACTGATTAATATAGCAGAACCAAACACTAAGCCACCGCCTAGCACCCTATCCAACTCACCTATCGGCGTAGAAATACGCACCTGATCAGTTACATTATTAGATAATTTTTTGAAATCTTGATTATTTCCTATTTTAGCAAAATTTTTATTTGAAATTACTTTCTCTTCGAGAATACTACCCCATACTCCGCAGTCAAAGCACTGCCCCGACCATTGGGGGCTAGTATTCCTACAATTAGAACAAATATAATGCTTTTTCTCTTTAATCATATTATTTCTCATCAAGTAACAATACTATAGTCGCTTAAGAAAATAATTTCAATTTAAGAATTTATAAACGTTAATATAGAATAAGACTTTAAAAGACCTTATCCTGTATACGTATTATAAAGATTAGATTAACGTAGTTAAATTCAATTATAAGTAGTAAAGAGAATCCCCTTATTATTATAGTGATTCACCGTAACTTTCTGCCGCTGCTCCTAAAATTGATACTCCATCATTTATAGTAGTTTTAGATTCGTCTTCTCTAAAAATCTCTAGAAGACTAAATACTTCTGTTTGCTGGTAATCCTCCCAATTTTAACCGCAATAAAGAGTAGAGAGTTAAGCTGCGAAACTAATTTTTGTATTGGCGTTATAATACCTATAGCCATATTTGGTCTTTCGTTATTATATGACCAAAGCCATTGAGTGGCAAGATCTTGTGCCTCTTGAATATTATAAAATAACTGTTGACTCAACCAATCATATCTTACAGTCCTATTATATCTTGCAATATATGCATTTTGCTGAGGTTGACCTGGATGAATAAATAGTAACTTGATATAAACCTATTTCGAAACTAGTCATTTGAGTTCAAAATTGTAAATTCCAGCAATAAGATTAAATCTAAGTCCAAATCGTTTTCGCCTGTTTCGATACTTGTCCGAAATGATTTTGAAGCGTTTCAGCATACTAATAACATTTTCATTAAGTACTCTTTCTATTGCTAACCTACGATTATTTATTTTAACCTTTTTAGTTAAAAGATTTTTCTTGTGTCGTTTTTTTCGGTAACTCAGAATTATTATGAATCTTCTGTATACCTTGATATACTTTGTCAGTAATTACTTTAACCTTATGATGTATAAGCATTCTAGATTCTTTAAATAACCTAAAATCGTGCTTTCTGCCATTGGCAAAATCTGTACATATTACTTGTTTTGTTTTCTTGTCTACCACTACTTTTGGTTTTTAATGTATGCCTTTTCTTTTTTCCTGAATAATATAACTTTTATTTTTTTAGGTCTTTCTATAGGACTCTCGGTCGCATCTACCAATATTACTTCATAATCCATATCATTTTTCATTAGAACTTTACGTGATGAACGAATATTAGAATTACCCATGTTTGAGTAAAAAATATTGTCTAGAGTATTACATTATTATCATCCGATTTTATAGTTAATTTTTTGCCTTTCACTGTAGCGATTCTATAACTTTCAGTATTGAGTTCAAGAATTGAAGAATGGTGAACCAATCTGTCAATAGCTGCTGACGTAGTCATTTTATCTTTAAAAAAAGTATTCCATTTTGCAAAAACTAAATTGCTAGTAATTCAGGAGTTTTGTACTTAGCAAAATTGCGTATCAGTTAAAAGTCATCTAATGTTGTTCTGAATTGATGTTTTTATAACTTCCCAAGTTTGTTGATATA